>JAEZSM010000075.1 GCA_023421875.1 Spirochaetota bacterium
GCCCTTGGAAACCGGAAATGAAGCCGAAGCGGCCACGCTGCTGACCGGCATTCGAAGGCTGGAGTCCGTAGGCTGCCAACTTCTCCGCTTCGCCGTGCCCGACGATGCTCAGGCCCGGGCTCTCGGCATTCTGGCAACCTTGAGCGCCATGCCCCTGGTGGCGGACATTCATTTCGACTGGCGCCTTGCCCTTCGCTGCATGGACTATCCGGTGGCGAAAATACGGATAAATCCCGGCAACATCGGCGCCCGGTGGAAGGTAAAGGAAGTAGCCGACAAGGCAAGAGAGCGGGGAGTAGCCATACGCATAGGGGTAAACGCAGGCTCGCTGCCCGAAGACCTCAGGGATTCCGAGGACATTGCCCAAGCCTGTGTCACCGCAGCCGAGCGGGAGATCGGCTATTTCGACGAACTGGGATTTTCCGACCTCGTGGTATCGATGAAGCTCAACGACCCGTCGGATGTTGAGCGCGCCAACAGGATTTTCGCCGCTAAATATCCCCAGCCACTCCATCTGGGGGTTACCGAAGCGGGACCTCTGATAAGCGGTGTCGTGCGCAACACCGCGGCCCTCGTACCCCTGCTCAGGGATCGGATCGGCGCTACCTTGAGGGTCTCGCTATCCGATTCCATGGAGGCGGAAGTCCTGGCCGCCAGGGAGATTCTCGCCTGCACAGGGGCCGCAGCCAAGGGCGTGCGTATCGTATCCTGCCCGCGCTGCGGCAGGGCTTCCTTCGACACCCACGCATTTTTAAGCCGGTGGAGCGAGCGGCTCTACGCCATCGATGTTCCGGTGGAGATCGCGGTTATGGGCTGCGTGGTCAACGGACCGGGCGAGGCCAGACGGGCCGACCTGGGCATAACGGGAGCAGGGGATTCGGTGCTCATATTCCGCAGGGGGGCCATCGTTGCCAGAGAAAAAATAGACCAAGCCGATTCGGTATTCGAGGAAGCGCTCCGCACGATTATCGATGAGGAGCGGTCGAAGCGATAGTATTATTACTCGTTTTGACTTTCAGTCTGCGGAGATGGGTGCTTCATCCTTAATCTTGCATAAAATGGAATTGATAAGTTCCTTTATGAAGGGATCGATGATCGAGTAGACCCTTCTCGTCTTGTGGACCTCCGAGGATACGATACCTGTTTTTTTAAGTATTGCCAGGTGCTGGCTGATAACCGGCTGAGGCTGGTTGAGACAGCGCCAGAGGTCTCCGACGCAGGGAACATCCTGATGCTCGATAAGGCAAAGAATCTTCAGGCGAACTGGGTGACCGACGGCTTTGAACTTGGCTGAATAGGGTTCCAAGAGTTCCTCTCTGCATGCCGAAGCAACAACGTCCTTCATGTCGTCCATAGTATTCCTACTTATTTTAGTTTTCAAGCCAAACTATGTCGTATATGCAGAATATATGCAAGCTCGTATCAAAGATTACCCGCTTTTACCGATGAGGATTTCCCTGCAGCGCTGATAAGCCCGGACAAGCTGCGACCGGATGCTGGGACTGCGGCGGGAACAGGCGCCGAGGCGGAATCTTCACGGCTTAGCCGTGAGATTCTGCCGGGAGAGAGTAGTGCCGAGAGCGCTTTCGACGCCTCCTCGGAGAGCGCCGAACCTGTGCCGCGCCCTGTCGGCTCGTAGAGAATGCTGACATTCGGCCAGGCCGCGGGGATGCCCATGGACTCGGCGAGGAAGAGAACGATCCGGACGGTTTTGAGGGTTTTCGAACATAAAAGCTGGGATGCCAGGACCTCCCAATGGAGGGGAAAGTCCAGGCCGCGGATGATTATGAGTTCGGGCCGCAACTCGGGCAAATTGTCCGCCAGTTTGACCGGATCCCTGTAACGGATGACACTGTACTTGTGGAGCCGGGATCGGTGGGCGACGCTGCGGTAGAATGCGTCGTCCTCGGATAAAATTATGGCAAACATTATCTGCTGGAGCCTCGCTGATGGAATAAAAAGCTTGTGGAGATTATACTCACTAATCTGCGGCTGCGACACCGCCCGCCCTCAGGCAAATAGGCTAGGAAAGAATACGATGGACAGAAGAGAACCGCAAGTACTTACAGATGCTTTGCTGCGATTTGATCCGTATAGGTCTCTTGAGCGGCAGATTCTCGCGGGAAGCTACCCCGTAGAACTGCAGGAGGCCGAGCCGGCGTTCCTGGCATTTCTTACGGCGCTACTGACGAAGCGGTTAAAATCCTCGCTACTCATCGTTACGCCCAGCGACAGGGAAGCCGAAGACTTCAGTCTGGACCTGGAATTCTTCGGCATCGGCTCGAGGCTTCTGCCCTGGTGGAAAACAGCGGCATACCGGCCTGCGGCGGTGCGCTCCAAGGTTTTCGGCGACAGGGCATCGGTGCTTGCCGATCTCTGCCAGGGCGATGCGAGAATACTTGTGGCCAGCCACAGAGCCCTGGTTACCCCGGTTCCGCCCAGGGATTACTTTGCTTCCAAGCTGCGCCCCCTCGAAAAAGGCGCTAGCGCCGACCCAGGAGAAATCGCCGATACCTTGGCTAGCTACGGCTATCTCAGGGTGCCCCGGGTAGCCCTGCCCGGCGAGTTCGCCCAGCGAGGCGAGGTGATAGATCTTTTCATGCCCGGAGACGACCAGGCGATCCGCATTCATCTGGATTACGATAAAATTGCCAGGATCACGAGCTTCGATCCGGAGATTCAGTCCGGAGGCCGTGAACGAGGCGCGTGCCTTTTGCGGCCGCTCAAGGAAATAATCTGGGATTCCTCCATGGCTTCGGCGCTGGCGCAGAAGGCCGAAACCCTTCCCGGCTGTTCTGGCCGCATGGAAGGGATTAGAGAAGCCATCTCCCAGGAGGGCGAGTATCAGGGCGAGGAAGCCTGGTACGGTCTGGCCTTCGATCGAATGCATTCGGTCATCGATTACATGGATGCATCGACCATCGTCCTTGCCATTAACCGTGAACGGCTGGATGCCCAGGATGAATCCCTGCGAAAGGAATTTGCGGGGATGTACAGGCCTGCCCTGCGGGAAGCTCCCGTTCCCCCGCCGGAACGATCCTGCCTTTCCTTCGCATCCCTTCGCGACAGCGCGCCCAGGCTCATCAGCAGCTTCGCCCTCAAGGACAGCAGACAGGCCCAGCGGCTTAAGATGGGCTCGGAGCCGCCACGCTCCTTCTTCGGAAACCTGCGGTATTTCAAGGAAGATTTGACCAATTTCCAAGCCCTGGGCCTCAGGACCTGCATCGTGGCTTCGTCGGAGGTACAGACCGAGCGAATAAAAAGCCTTCTGCCCGAATTTGAGGTAGAGTTTTTCACCGGCTACCTTTCCGCCGGCTTTTCCCTGCCCGGCATAAAACTCAGAATTGTCCAGGAAGGAGAGATATTTGGGCGGCGGAAACGGGTACCCAAGAGCCTCGGCCAGGCCCGCAGCTCTGTCATCGACAGCTTTGTAGAACTGTCTCCCGGCGATTACGTGGTGCATGTGAACTACGGAATCGGGCGCTTTTCCAGTATCGAGCGCATGAGAGTACTGGGCAACGAGCGTGACTACATAAAGATCGAATACGCCGATGCCGAAACCGTCTTTGTCCCCATCGAGCAGGCCAACCTGGTTCAACGCTACATAGGCAATGAGGGAGAGTCTCCAAGACTGGACAAGCTTGGCTCGAAATCTTGGGAGAGCCGAAAATCCAAGGTCAGAAAATCGGTGGAAGCCCTGGCCGAGCGGCTGATCCGCATCTACGCCCGGAGGAAGACCGCAAAAGGCTTTGCCTTTCCGCCTGACGGCGAATGGCAAGCCGAGTTTGAAGCTTCGTTTCCGCACCAGGAAACACTGGACCAGCTTCGCTGCGTGGACGAGATTAAGCGCGATATGGAGCAGCCACGGCCTATGGACAGGCTCGTCTGCGGCGACGTGGGCTACGGCAAGACCGAGGTAGCCCTGCGCGCCTGCTTCAAGGCCATGGCTTCGGGCAAACAGGTAGCCTTCCTGGCTCCCACCACAATCTTGGCTGAACAGCACTTCGAGAACTTCGAAGAACGCCTGAGGGATTACCCTGTAAAAACCGCCATGCTCTCCCGGCTTGTGGAAAAAAAGAAACAGCGGCAGGTTTTAACCGGCCTTGCCGAGGGCAGCGTCGATTTGGTAGTGGGTACCCACAGGATCCTGCAGAAGGACCTCCGGTTCAAGGATCTCGGCCTTCTGGTGATCGACGAGGAACAGCGCTTTGGGGTGAAGGATAAAGAACGCCTGAAGGAGATGAAGGCGGGGATCGACTGCCTTACCCTTACCGCCACCCCCATACCCAGGACCCTCCACATGTCCATGCTCAAGATTCGGGACATGTCCATACTCCAGACCCCCCCGGAGCAGCGGCAGCCCATCCAGACCTATGTGGAGGAATTCAATCCAGAAGTCATAGCCAAGGCTATCCACAACGAGCTGGAGCGGGGTGGGCAGGTTTTCTACCTGCATAACCGCATAGAGAGTCTGCCCGAAGTGGAGAGCTTTTTGCGCACCCTTGTCCCCGAAGCCCTCACCGAGACAGCCCATGGGCAGATGAATCCCGGTGAGCTCGAGGATATAATGCACCGCTTCATCCATGGGGCATTCCATGTCCTGGTCTCCACCACCATTATCGAGAACGGGATCGACATTCCCAACGTCAATACCATTATTATCGACAGGGCCGATTTTTACGGAATCTCACAGCTGTACCAGCTCAGGGGAAGGGTGGGGCGCTCCGACCGGCAGGCCTATGCCTATCTTCTCTATCCCGACCGCCGGGCACTGAGCGAAATAGCCATGAAACGGCTTCAGATCATCTCCGATTTCACCGAGCTCGGCTCGGGCTTCAAGATTGCCATGAAGGATCTGGAAGTCCGGGGGGCCGGCAATCTCCTGGGCAGGGAACAGTCGGGCGATATCTACGCCGTCGGCTTCGACCTCTACCTCAAGCTTCTGGACGATGCGGTGAGCGCCCTGTCGGGAGCCGAGCTGCAGGAGGAGGAGCCCTATCTAGAGCTGGAGTACACAGGCTACATTCCCGACGACTATATCGCGATGCCCATGATCAAGATGGAGGTCTACAAGAAAATTGCCTCCATTTATCGCCAAGAAGAACTGGACGGACTCCAGGTGGAGCTGGAGGGGCGTTTCGGGCCGCTTCCGGACGAACTGCTCTCGCTGCTGTCCCTCGCGGAG
Source organism: Spirochaetota bacterium (assembly GCA_023421875.1). Lineage (GTDB taxonomy): Bacteria > Spirochaetota > Spirochaetia > Treponematales > Rectinemataceae > UBA2256. The sequence continues at coordinate 5,186 of JAEZSM010000075.1, forward strand.
ATCAGGATTCTCTGTCGCAGGCTGTCGGTTTCCACCCTCAAGGAACGCTCAGGCACGGTCACTGTGGAGTTCTCCAAGGTTTCGAAGATCTCTGTGGAGCGGCTTCTGCGCCTTATCAGGGAATCTCACGGCCTGGTGCGGCTGGATCCCAAAAAGGCCAATGCCATCGTGCTCCACACCAAGGCCATAGGGCTCAGGGAAAAAAGCGAATTCATACGGGAGCGCCTGGCCTCCCTGGCATAGACAGCGTCTGCGCTAGCGACTGTCCGCCGGCCGCAGCCCGGCCTTCCGTCCGATGATGAATATAGCCGGCACCTTACCGGGGCCTGCGAACCCGGCGCTTCGCCATTCCGCTACCGGGGCGCTGCGGATCAGCTCCCCGGCTCCGCAGAGATCCGATGCGACGCAGAGCCAGAGCGATTCGGGCAGCAGGGCTACCAGATCCTTGGTGAGAGATTTATTTCTGTAAGGGGTTTCGATGAACAGCCTGGTTATCCCGTCCTTGAGCGCCGCGCTGGCCATACGGGTGATGAATGCCCTTCGCTCGCCGCTGTTCTGGGGCATATAGCCCAGAAAGGAAAAGCGCTGGGCTTCCAGCCCCGAGGCTGCAAGCCCAAGCACGATCGACGAGGGGCCAGAGACCGGGACAATTGTAACACCCTTCGCTCTCGCGAATGCGGCAAAAGCCGCGCCCGGATCGGCGATGCAGGGCATGCCCGCTTCGGATAAAAATCCACAATCCAGGCCCTGTTCCAGGTCTTCCAACAGAAGAGGCAGTTCAGTTTCCCTGCTGTGCTCGTTCAAAACGCGCAGTCTGAGCCTAGCCATGGACTCTGCATCCTTGAACCGCGACAACAGCCGTAAAGCGCTACGCTCCGATTCGACCACGAAAGAGTCCAGCGTAGTGTAAAGCTTTATAGCCATCCCCGGCAGCTGGAGCGCAAGATTTTCCCGGTCCCAGGCTTCTGGGGTATAGGGGATCAAGGGGGCGGGGAGAAGAAAGAGTCTGCCTGTCAAAGGAATATCCTCGCGAATACATCCTCCAGGAGGGCGGTGAAGGGTCTGGAATCGAAAATCTCCATTGCTTCGAAGGCGTTCTTGTACTCGGTGACAAGGGCTCGCACTTCCCGTTTCGGGGTGCTGATCTTCCGTCCTGAAACCGACATTTCCTTGTCCTTGAGTCTGAAAGCCTTTTCCCCCGAGAACACCAGCCTGAAATCCTCCACCTTATCCCTGGCAATATTGGCCATGCAGACGAACATGGCCGAATCCGATGTTGGGTAGAGGGAATTGCCAAGCTTTCGGTAGTATACAAAATCATAATTATAGAGAGGGATTCTCAGACGGCTCAGGATGCTGGCGCTAGGAATGAGGGGCCTGGCGTCTTCGCCGCAGAGGTGTCCCACGCTCGCCCAGCGGGTTCCTGTGGGCGAGCGGAACTCTACCTGGGCGTCCATGCAGCTCAAGAATGGCCAAAGGTCGAGAAAGCGGCTTTTACAGCAGAGATTGCCTCCGATGGTGGCGATATTGCGAAGCCCCCGGTTTCCGATGCCTTTGATGACGGCGCCCAAAGGCTCTGGCAGGCTCGCCGGCGCGAGGCTTAGAATTCCGGTAAAGGTCGTGCAGGATCCCATCTCGATAAACTGCTCCGTCCGGATTGTTTTTCTGAGTTCCTGCACCTTGGCGATCGATGCCACCTGCTCGGGGAGCTGTAGTATCCTGGAAGGCTGGGATCCGGAAATGTTCGTGCCGCCGGCCAGGATAAGAATGTCCGGGTTTTTTCTCAGCAGGCCCAGAATTTCCTCGACATCCTGGGGGTAGAATACTTCGCTAAGCTTCACGGTTGAATTTCCTCTTGTTGCGGAGCTCGGCTGCGAGCTTCACCGCCTGGACAAGGCCTATCGGATCGCTGCAGGGGCATGACACCATATCCAGGGCTTCCAAAATGTCTTCTTCCCCGGGAAGCGGAATCCGGGAGAGCAGATCGAATATCACCATGATTTTTGCGGTTCTGCAGAAAGGGCAGGGCTGGGTCTGGCTGAGCTCAAAGGCCTTTTCGATATCCTTCACCTCGGGGTTCTTGGCGAGAGCCTCGAAGGTTAGAATCGTAGCCGCCCTGGCTTTGAACGCAGGAATCAGGCAGGAGTGAACGATACGGCCGTCCATGAATAGTAGGCATTTCCCGCAGCGGCCCTGGAGGCAGTCGGGGCTCAGGCTAGAAAGCCTGAGTTCCTTTCTGAGCATGTCCACAAGACGATCACCGCTTCTGGATTTTAAGTGGCGCTGGACGCCGTTTACAGTGACATCGATAATCATGGTTCCTCCAGAAGCCTCAGGATTTCCCCGCCCTTGAGGGGAAGCTGCCGGGGGTCGAGTCCAAGGGCCTGGGTCAGGGCGCTGTAAAAAGCCGCAGGTATGGTGATAAAGGGAAGTTCGCCTATGCCCTTGGGGGCTGCGTTTCTGTCCGGCTCTATAAATTCGATTTCGATTCTGGGAAGCTGGAGCAAACGTAAACCCGGGTCGGCGAGATACTCTTTTCTTCCGGCTTCGAGGGGATCGAATGCATTGGCCGTGCAAAGTGCCAGGGCGCTCAGGGTTGAAGCCCTGAGCGAAGCCAGGGCAGTCTGGCGGTTAACAATCTTCCCGGCGTCTATTACCATCCACACCGCCAAGGGAATGGGCTTCCCTGTCAGGGCGTCGATCTCAACCTCCACCGCCGTGCCGCACCAGGATGCCGAATCGAGCAATTGGGCCCCGGAGAAAAGGGCTTCCGGGACTCCCTGAGTCTTGCTCGCCCTGGTACGCGCCTTGGCGTTTATGGGCAGGCTCTCCCTGAAACGCTTTTTCTGGATGCTCCTGCAGGTTTTTTCTATGAGCGCATGGATGAGGCTCGAGCCCCTGGAAAGAGTCATTGGGCCGGAGGGGAGGCTGTGGGTGTTTTCAGGCAGGAGAAACTCTATTTGGGCTTCCGGAATGGAGAGAATCTCGGCGGCTGTCTTTCGCCACATATGCTTCAAAGCCTCAGAGCCGGTAGCCGCCTGGGTTTTTATCCGTAGCCTCAAATCCCTGTCCAGGGTCGCTTCGGCCGAGTATACATTCATGCCGGCCTGCTCCGAAAAAGAGCGGCCCGTTTGGTATCCCAGGGTGAGGGCGATGCCCCGGACTATGCCCTCCCTGCATCCGGGATCCCTTTTTTTGACCAGCTCGTAACTGGCGTATTTTCGAGGATAATCGGAAATCTGCTCCAGTTCTCTGTGGATCCTCGAGAAGGGGATGTCGCTGCCCAAGCCGGGAGCCCCGAAGACGGATTGGCCTTTTTTGAGCATATTGAGGGCTTTTATTTCCGCCGGATGCTTCGAATAACGCTGGGCGAGATTGTTCATGTGCGCCTCAATGGCGAAAAAGGCGTGGGTGGCCCCTATGCTCCCCATGGCTCCTAAGGGGATGGTATTGCTTCGGATGGCGTAGGCCTCGATGCGAATGGCAGGGCAGGAATATATGCCCGTTATAGCCGAAACGGCCTGATAAACAAGCTCGGGCGCCAGGGGATTATAGGCTCCGATATTGATGAGAATGACAATGTCCAAGGCCAGAAGCCGGCCTTGCTCGTCGCTGCCTGATCGTATGCTGACAGCGCTTCGCGCCTGCTTCGTTGTGTGTAGGAAATCTTCTTCCCTCGTATAGAGGATGCGGACAGGTTTGCCGCTAATTTTAGCCGCCGCCGCTGCCTGGGCAGCCACGAGAGAAGGATACCAGAGTTTCCCGTCCAGGGTTCTGCCCATCTCCGTGGGGTAAACGACAATGTCGGATTCGGGCAGGGATAGAGCGCCGGAAAGGCGGTGACGCAGATCGTCGGGCCATTGGGTCGCACAGTGCACCGAGAGTCTCGCTGCCTCCCAATGGGCGAGGGCTCCTGCGGGTTCGCTGTAATGATGGTCGAAAATGCCGTTGCGATATACTTCTTTCAGCTCCGAGGATGCCGCTGCAAACATCGCATCCAAATCACCGTATTCCGCGCTGTAATGAAATGCGATCTGGGAGGATGAAAAACTTTCCCATTCCCGTTCCGGCTCCTCCTCCTGGCATTCTATGCGGACCGAGGCGGCCAGCTCGTCGCAGGACCCCGCGTCCGGCCCGAGAATCAAGCCCAGGGCCTCGCCGCGGTACGATATCTGTTCGGAGGCGAATATGGGAATGCCGTCTTTAAACGAAGTTGAAAGGGAGTGAAGAGCTAGATCCTCTGAAAGGATCATGGAAAACCCTTTGGGAAGGGGGTCGGCGATAACCTTGGCCTGCCTTCCGCGGTGAAAGGGTGAGCGGATGGTGGAAGCGAAAAGCATCCCCGTCGGCTCTAGGTCTCCCAGGAGTGGAAAGGAATCATTGGACTCAGCGATTTTCGTGCTGTTCCTCCTTTACCGATTCGAGTATTTCGAAGGAAAGATCGAAGGAAATCGGGGAATCATTCAATTCCAGCCTCACCTTCGCCCGCTTTTTACGCCTGTCCACCTTGATGATCCTTCCTTCCATGCCCATCATGGGTCCCTGGACAACTTTAATCTTGTTGTTCTCGTCAAACGATACCACCGAGCTTCCGATCTCTCCTCCGAAAGCCACCAGCTGCCTGATTATCGAAGCGTCCCGTTCGCTCAGCGCTTTGATGTTATCCGTCGCTGGAAGTACCCGGATAAAGTATTTCGTGCTTCTGATGGTTCTCAGCAGCTCGCCGGATAGGGAATCCTCGGGGTATTGAAAAAACAGGTACCCTGGAAAAAGACAGGTTGTCACTACCGTGGGCTTGCCCTTTTTGCGGGAACGGATCTTCTTTTTGATATTATAGAGTGTCTGATCCGGCCGCAGTTTCGAGAAAAACTCTATATAGGCATCTTCCCGGCCGGATGTGACCTGGATAGCAAAAAAACTCATCGATAGCCCGCCTGAGACCCTGGGATGAATAGGCATTGTAAAACCTGAAAGGCGCTTTGGCAACCGAGCCGAAGCCATGGCGTCGGAATACTATCGACAGCCCACGGAGTAATTACTATTATCACTACTATGGCCTCCAACTCGATCCGGGACAGCGCAGCCGCGAGAATCAACGAACTTGAACAGGCAATAAAAACCCACCAGAACCTCTATTACAACGAACAGCCTACCTTGAGCGACGAGGACTTCGATGCGCTCTGGGCGGAGTTGGAAGACCTCGATCCGGGCAATCCCCTGCTGGCGAGGGTGGGCGAGGATGAGGCCGACGGCTGGCCGAAGGAACGCCATGTAATGCCCATGGGAAGCCAGTCCAAGGCCAGCGACCCCGAGAGCTTCAGGGCTTGGGCAGAAAAAACAAGGCTGTCGACCTATGTCGTCCAATACAAGCTGGATGGGGCGAGCATCGAACTCCAGTATCGAAAGGGGCGCTTTGTCAGGGCGGTAACCCGGGGCGACGGAAACATCGGCGATGACATCAGCCCCAATGCGCTCCGGATGCAGGGGGTCCTCGAGGGTCTGCCGGAAGCCTTTTCCGGCGCAGTGCGGGGGGAAGTCCTTATGCCCAAGACTACCCACGCCCTGAAGTATTCCGACAAGGCCAACTGCAGGAACGCCGCCAATGGCATCATGAAGCGGAAGGACGGCCAGGGAAGCGAAGATCTCGTGGTCGTCTGCTACGACGCCCTCGGAAGCCTGAACTCTTTCGGAAAAATTGTTCAGCCCGCCGACAAAGACCTGATCGACCAGAAAGCTGCTTGCTTTGGCGACGAGTTGGAAAAAATCGGCTGGCTCGAAAGAATGGGATTCAGAGTCGTCCACACCGAGGTCTTCTCCAGCGTCGATGCGGTGATCGACTACAGGGCCAGAGTGATGGGGCAGAGGCCGGAGCTTGAGTTCGACATTGACGGCCTCGTGGTCAAGGACAGGGTCATCGACGCCGAGGATGCGGCCAAGACCCGTCCCGAAAAACAAATTGCCTTCAAGTTCAACCCCGAAGAGGCAATTACAACACTCAAGGCCGTCCAGTGGAGCGAGACAGGGGCTTCTTATACTCCCATCGGAATCGTGGAGCCCGTAAGGCTTGCCGGCACAACGGTGCAACGGGCAAATCTGAACAATCCCGGCATGATCCGCAAGATGGGACTAAAAATTGGCTCCCGGGTAGTGATCACCAAGCGGGGAGAAATCATCCCCAAAATCGAAAGCCTGATTGAAAATCCCGTCGATGCGGCAGAAATAATCCAGCCCGAATCCTGTGAATCCTGCGGCAGCAGGCTGGTGGACGAGGATACGCGGCTCTACTGCCCCAACGAACTCTGTCCCAAAAAAGAACTGCACCGACTGGAAAAATGGTTGGGGATCCTGGATATCCGGGAGTTTGGCCCGGCCCTCATATCCCGGCTTCACGATTCGGGCATAGTGAAGACTATCGGCGACCTCTATGCGCTCGAACCCGTAACCCTGGAGAGTATCGAGCGAATGGGAAGGCTCTCGGCCCAGAAGGTGCTGAGGAATCTCCACGCCGCCAGGGAAATGAGCCTTCAGGAGTTTATTGCCGGATTCGATTTGGAAGGGGTGGGGCTGCTGGTGGCCGAAAAAATCGTCAACGCCGGCTATGACAGCCTGGAGGCCCTTCTGGCCGTGGATAAAGCAGCCCTCGCGCAGATTCCAGGCATCGCCCAGGTCATGGCCGAGACTATCTGGAACTCCCTGCGGGCAGTGGAGGGGCAGATGAGGGCCCTGGCGGAGAGCGGTGCCATACGCATCAAGACAGCGGCGCCCCGCATTGTAGGGACCACCGGTCCGGTGCGGGGAAAGAGTTTCTGCTTTACCGGGGAACTTTCCAGCATGAAGCGCCAAGAGGCCGAGCGGCGCGTGCGCGGGCTTGGAGGAAGCGCCAAGAGTTCGGTGACAAAGGACCTGGACTATCTGGTGACCAATACGCCCGAGTCCGGATCATCGAAAACCAAAAAAGCCAGGAGCCTGGGCGTTCCGATTCTCGATGAAGAGGCGTTTCTCGACCTGTTGCGCAGAGCCGCAGAACCGTGATGGCCGGGATCTTCGCCACGGAACCCGGGAGCTTGAAGACCCAAGGCCTTGCACGGTAGTATCCTCGCAAGCGAAGGTCAAGGAAAGGTTTATTCAATCATGACAGATATAAAACGACTATGGAAAGAAGCGGTGTTCGCCGCGCTTGAAAGCCTTGCGTCCTCTTTGAAACTGGAGTCAGACATCGGAAAAATCGAGGCGCTGGTGGCCGAGTACCCTCCCAAGCCAGAACTGGGCGATATCGGCTTTCCCCTGTTCGGCTATGCAAAGCTTTTTAGGAAAAGCCCCGCGGTCATCGCCGACCACATTGAAAAGCTCCTGGAAGCCCAGGGCGATACGCTTTTAAGGTATGGAAGGCCGAAGGCCGAGGGCCCCTACC
>JAEZSM010000098.1 GCA_023421875.1 Spirochaetota bacterium
CCTCTCAATAGGTTCAGCGCTGTTCCAAGTTGGGACTTGGGGACGAAAATGTGATCATGATGATAGCCTGCCACGATATTGGCGCTGATGCCCGCGGCAGCCAGGGCTGTGGCGACGGCTGCTGAAAGGCCTACGGCATCGAGACTCGAGTAGACCTGGAGGGTGATACGCCCGAAGGTGGACTCGTAGGTTAAGCCAAAGGCATCGGCGCGTTCCTTTTTCAGAATGAGAGTGATTCCCTCCTCTTCCTTGACGATCCCCCACGGGTCGAGAAATTCCAGCTCAGGGTTTTTAGGCAGCACGGAAATGGCACAGAATACAAAGCTGTCATCCGAGGTTGAGGGATTCAAGTTTTTTAAAAGGAAATCCAGATTCTTCTCTTGCTGCATGATTGCCCTTTCCGTCTCCTTCACCTTCGCTGATCCAGAACCCGGCGAAAGCGAAGAAGATATATGGTTATTCAAAAGCGAAGGTTGTGAGGCGAAGAGGATACGAAGACCTTTTTCGCCGAAACAGAATAAAAGTCCTGCTCGTATCGATTTTTACGTTTTTTTATAATAAACTGCAGACCTATTTTATCCTGCCGAAGTTTGAAGTCAATCGGAATATATCGATTGCTGCGGATAATAGTGATGCAAAGCGCGATAATGTGGATAGCGAGCATAGTTTTCACGCGGATCGCTTCCTAGTGTTTATAAACTTGTACGCAATGGCTGCGGCTTTTTCGTAAAAAGCATTAGTGAGGTAGAAGGATACGAGCGAAGCAGCGGCGCCGGCCAACATTCCGGCCAGGAAATCGGAGGGATAGTGTACCATGAGGTAACAACGGGACAGTCCCATGAGAAGGACGACGCCGAAGACAGGCCAGCTCCGTCTTTTGTTGAAGCTTAAGAAGAAGGCTGTCATGGCCGCCATGGTGGCCGTGGCGTGGCCAGAGGGAAAGGAAAAGCCTGATTCGGCCGGGGAGCCGACAAAGGCCCACCACTGTCCGTAGTCCGGGATTCCGTTGTCCATAAAGGGTCGCGGGCGGGCGATCAAGTCTTTCAGCACGATATTGGTGATCAGCGCACCGCAGCAGACAGCGGCAAAGATACAGAAGCCTGCCTTGCGAGTCTTCTTAAAGCAAAGCAGAATGATTCCCAGGAGGAACATTCCGATACCTTGTTCCGCCACGAGGCTTAACGATTCGAAAATTGGGGTAAGACTCCCCTCCGTGCGTGCTGCCAGCTCGTGGAGCGCGCGCAAAATGCCATAGTCGAAGCCCGAGAACACAGCGTTCAGCCAAGCGGCGAATCCTGATACTTCCATGTGAACCTTCCTTACCGACCTTTCCGAGATAGTATTCCCCCGCCACTTTCTGCGATGGTCCTGGTTGTGGATCCGGCGCTGGTCCTGATTGCGGGGACAGGCTGTACAAGCCGTCGGTAGTATGGTTCGACGTGGGGCTGCGTTTCGAGAAACGATTCGTCACATCAAGCTTTAGAACAGCGGATTTTCCGATACTTTTCGTGTCCTTGAGCCTTTCTTGCTCTTGCGGTTATTAAAAGAACGGAAAGCTTTTAACGAATTGAGGGGGTTCGGGAGCTTTTTCTGAAGATCAGCAGAATTTTAGCCAAAAAAAGGAGGATTGCAAAAAAGCTGACATAGGGCTCCCGTGTGAGGGTGAAAAAGAGAATAGCCAGGACATGGACGATGATCGAGGCAAACCGCGCTGCGTTGAGCGCTTTTTTAGCTTCGAAAAAATGGATTATGACTTCAACGGCTCCCAGGAAGGCTAGTGAAATGAGAATCACAAAATAGAGTGTTCGAAGGTTGGAGACTTCGGAATACAGAAGTAGATTGACCGCTCTGATACGGCCCCCCTCCTTTTGTCCGTAGAGGGGCAGGGCGATAAATGCCAAGGCCAGGAGGTCGAGAATACCGAACACAAGGCTTACTACCTTGTTCAAGCCCGTCGTTTTGTCAATCTCGGCTATGCTGAGAATTTCCTCACCCGAGAGCAGATCGTCGATGGGTACCTGAAAGACCTTTGAAATGTTCTTGAGGGCTTCTATGTTGGGAAAGCCCCGCCCGCTCTCCCATTTGGAGACTGCGGTCCTGGAGATGTTAAGCCTCTCTGCCAGTTGTTCCTGGGTCAGGCCGTTCTGCTTTCTGTAGCGCTGCAGCTTTTGGTTAAACTCCACGGCTATACTCCGTTGTGTGGGGGCGCGCTTTTGCAGAAAATCTCCGCCTGCCCCAGGAAGGACTCAGGCTGGCGCGCGGATCTTCTCCGGGTCGGCTATTTATCGTGCTCCACCCAGATCAGGTTGTCGAGGTTATAGCCTTGCGCGGCGGCTATGTTCAGGTAGTCTTGCTTCACGTCCTCGGGAATGGTTGTGGTGCGGGAAAGGATCCAGAGGTATTTGAGACTGTCGCCGACCACGAGGGCGTAAGTGTAGTCCTTGTCTAGGGCGATAACGTTGTAGCCCGAATAGAAGGGGCCAAAGAAGGATACTTCCAGGGCCGCCCGGGTTTCGGCTCCAACAAAGCGGGCTTTAGCTTTGGCTTCGGTCCACTTGCCCTTGACGTAATTGTAGCCTCGGTTGGTCACCGATATTTTCCCATCGTCCCTCAGGCCGTATTCGGCAGTGGTGTTGTTCAGGTTTTTCTCGAAGGCGAAATCGAAGCGAGCGATCTCGTACCACTTGCCCAGGTACCGTGCCTTGTCGAATCCTTCGACGATGGGCGCTTCCTTGGGCAAAGGAGCTGTCGCGCAGGAGAATAAGACCGCTGATAAGCCCACGAAGAGTAAGGTGTTTTTTGAAAACTTTTTCATATTAATCCTCCATTTTAAGTAAACCTTAGCTGGTTTATCAAAATCGCGCAATCCTGGGGAACCTGGCATTCAGAATAAACAGCTACCCTACCCTGGGCCATTCGCCGTATCAGGAGCATTACCAGCCGCCAAATCGAGGCCAGATCAGCAAGGGAGCTTCGGTTTCTTCGGGAATGACAAAATAGGAATCGAACTGTGCGGCGGTGGCGCAGGCGTGGTTGGGCAGGATGCGTAGTTGTGCGCCCACGGGCAGATCGGGCAAGCTGCGCGTGGATCCTGGGCGCAGCGAAATAATGCCGTGTTCCTGGTTTACCGCGCTGACAATGAGATCGGGAAATACCTTGCCTTCGGCATCGCAGACCAGGCCGTAGCCCTGATCGACGGCCTGCCTGGCAGTGCCCCTGTCCCGGGAGAGGGCCATCCAACCCGCATCCACCAGAACCCAGCCTCGGGAGCGCTGATGGCCGATGACGCTGGTGAGCACGGACAGGGCTATGTCCTCGACCTTGCACACGCCGATGCCAGCCATGACGAGGTCGAAAAAGACATAGACGCCAGCTCGTAGTTCTGTAAGGCCTTCGGTGTTGCGGATCGCGAAGGCAGTAGGCGTACTTCCGGCGCTGACGATCGGGCAGGGCAGTCCTGCGCCGCGCAACGCTT
>JAEZSM010000111.1 GCA_023421875.1 Spirochaetota bacterium
ACCATTCCCCAGGCTGTAGAGGCGGCGTTGGGTAGCTTTTCTGCTCCCGTTGTCCTAATAACCGGGGGGACTGACAAGAACCTGGATTTCGAGCCAGCCAAGAAAGCTTACGCCAAGGCCGCGGCAATCGTGCTGCTGGAGGGGACAGGAACCGAGAAGCTCATGCCTCTTCTGGCAGAACAGGGCATAGCCTGGAAGGGGCCCTATAGCAGCCTGGAAGCGGCGGTGGCAGCCGCCGACGATCTGGCACTGCCCGGCCAAGCCGTGCTCCTCTCTCCGGGCTGCGCATCCTTCGGCATGTTTCTCCACGAATTCGACCGGGGCAAAAAATTCAAGGAAGCGGTTCGTGCGCGCCTGGGCTTACAATAGGCCGAGCAGAGGCCTCAATCCAGGTATCCCGAATGCAGGACTCCCATCGGAGCAGTATCAGCCAAAGGCGATGGCCGCATAGCCGACAAAGGAATCGTCAGGTCTCACATCAAGACTAGTGGAATATTCCAGGAGCCTGGCCGACGAGGCTCCCGATTCGAGGGCAAAACCGAGGGCCGCAATGGCAGCTCCCGCGGAACAGGCAGCATCCTTTTTTACAGCCCGGGTCAGGGCAAGCTCGCAGTTCATGGCTAGCAGGGCGTCGATGAAGGTCTTGTCATTGCTCCCCTTCACCCAGCGTTCGGCCTTTTCTCCCAAGCCCATGGGGTTGTAGTCGTAGGCAGGACCGTAATGGGTAAGATCGGTGGATCCCACGCAGGCAACCCTGCGGCCAAGGTCTTGAGCCGCTCTTGCAAGACAGGCCCCGAGCTCCTTGGATTCGTAGCGGGGCGGTGCGCGAAGCCAGAGGATCTTTGCGCCCGGGTGCAGCGAAAAGACCATGGGCAGGAGCACTTCGACACAATTGTCAGCATACCTGTCAGGTCCGGGAGCATCGATTCCGGAACCCCGCAGCTGGGCTTTCAAGGCCGCGTAGAGTTCCGTATCGGCTTCGAGCTCCCCGCCGGGCACTTCGAAAAAGGCTTCCGGAGCCCAGAGAATCGGGCTGTTCTGGGAAAGGTGTCCTCCGATTATTGCCAGGGTATCCGACTTTTCGAGACTTGCTATGGCCAGCGCGGCAAGGCGTCCCGAAAAATACCAGCCCGCGTGCGGACAGATCGCAGCTTTTGCTTGTCGGTATTCTATGCCCCCTGTCCAGTCTGCCAGAAGTTTGTCGATCTCCGCCGAGTTCCGGGGATACCAACCATGGGGCAGGGCAAGAGCTCTGCGCGAAGCCTGATTCTCCATGAGTAATACCTCCTTGTGTCTAGTATAAACCATTTCCCGGGAAGGAAAAGTCTCCTATGGGGAAAATAAGGCACAAGCCCGGCACCCATTATTCCGATACTCTATACGATCAGGAAGGGTATATGAGAAAAACACTACGTTGGCTGCTTGTGGTTCTGTCGTTCTCTGTCGCGGCACTGGCCTTGGGAAGCATTCTTTTTTCCCTGGGCGAGCTGAGGAATTCTGGAGAAAGGGCAAGCGGAGCCGAGTATTCGATCATCAGAAACGCGCTCACCGGTATCAGGACCAAGGAAGACCTCAAGGATGATTTTCTGAGGCAGAGGCTGATCGCTCTCTACAAGGGCAGCGACCGGCTGCTGGCGGTCCAGGTTCTCGACTCCTCCGGCTTGGTGCTGTGGAGATTGCCCGGCGACTCCTCATACTTTGCCCTTCCCGGCAATCCTTCCTCCAGGGCTGGTTTTTCAGCTCCCGACCTGAGTACCGTCGTTTTCACGACACCCCTCAACAATGGCATGAAGCTGGTTACGCTTTTTGCAACCCTCCGCAAAGCCGACATGGCGCAGGCGATAAAAACGCCTCTAATTTTCTTGGCCCTTTGGTTCGGCCTGATGATTGCCGCTTTTTTTGTGTTCGGCAATGACAAAGTCGAGAGAAAATCTGCCCAGGAGTCGGCTGGCGAGCCGGAAGCAGAGAAGCAAAGCAAGGAAAAGGAAGCCGAGGCCCAAAGCCAGGAGCCTGAGCAGGCGCCGGAAATTGCGCTTATAGCGGAATCGGAGGCAGGCCAGCAGGAAGATGTTCCAGTACAGAGTGGCGATTCGATGGGCGAAGCGCCGGGCGAAGAGGAGTCTCGGCCCGTGCAGGAGGCTGAAGCTACAGTGCCAGACGAGAATGCCGAAGCCAAACCGAATAATTCCACCGCTCTTCTCTACGACCAGGAAATCATCGAACCACAGAAACCCCAGGAGTTTGATCAGACGGAAGAGGAAGAATTCTTTGGGGAAGAGGATTCCATTGAAGAAGCTGAAGCCGAAGCATCTTTTGGCGCGCCCAGGAAAAATTTTGAAGAGAGCCTTGCACGGCTCGAGGAAGAAATAGCCACTTGGTCCAGCAAGCACGGCGATCTAAAAACACCTCCTCCTTCGGCCGAAGATGCCGCTAAGACAGAGGAAATCCAGGAAACCCAGGATTTCATCGAGAGCCTTGAGGCAGAGGAGGAATTGGCCGAGCTTGAAGCGCTCTCCAAGTCGGAGAATGCGGATGAAAAGCCTGCTGCGCCGGCTGCTTTGGAAAAAGAGCCTCCCTCCCTGGCTCCAGAGCTCCCCGTCTCCAGCCCTGGGGCCAATTTGGCCAGCCTGCCCCTTCCCCTCTCGCTGATCGATTCAGAACTGGAATCCAAGTTGCGGGAAGAACTGGATCGGAGCCCCAAGGCTGAGGTCTCGTTGATGCTCATACACTGCTCGGTCAATTCAGCCAGCGATCCGGCAGCCCTTGCCCTCGCGGTTACCGTGCGCGATTATATCGGCGCAAAAGACCTTATTTTCGAACTTTACAAGGGAGCCTTCGCCGTTGTCCTGCCATCGGTCGATCTGGGAGGAAGCCTGAAAATGTCCGAGGATTTGGCCGATGTGCTCTCGGCTACCCTGGGACTCTACAGGGATATCGAGGGGGATGCGCCTGTGTATATTGGCATTTCAGCCAGAAGCGAGCGGAGAATCGACGCCTTCAAGCTCTACCGCGAAGCCTCCACGGCCTTGCACAAGGCATACGAGGGTTCCCAGTCCCGAATCTTGGCCTTCAGGCCCAAGTCCGAATAGTTTTCAGTCCGTATATTCGATGGGAAACTGCATCCTGTCCCGGGTAAGCACGGTTGCGGGAAATATTTCCTGGGCTTCCTGGAGCAAGATCTTGAGTTCCTTGTCCGCGTAGCGCGGACTGTAGTGGATAAGTCCGAGCTTCCGCACCCCGCCGGCAGCCTTGGCCAGGAGACCGGCTTGGCGAGCTGTCATGTGGCGCTTTTCCACCGCCGACGACAGAAGCGCTTCTTCGAACATCCCCTCGCAGATAAAAAGATCAGAATTCTTCACTTCCTTGGCGATCTCGGGCATGTAGAGGGTGTCGGTCACGTAGCTGAACTTTCTGCCCGAACGGGTGGGCCCCAGCACATCCTCGGGCTTTACGATGCTGCCATCTTCCAGGACAAGCTCCTGCCCTCCCTGGAGCAGGGACCACTGGGGTCCCCTCGGCACTCCCAGGGCCAGGGCTTTATCGGGGTGAAAGGCTCCTGGCCTGGGTCTTTCTTCCAGCGTATAGCCATAACAGGGCTTCGTATGCCTAAGGAAGAATGAACGGATGGAAAAATCCTCCTGGTTCCATAGCAGCCCTGGTTCGGAGAATTCTTTGACAATAATTTCGTAGTTTATATACATGTCCAGGGAACGTCTGGTCTGCTCCACGAACTCGGCGATCCTCGGCGGCCCAAAGATGTACAGCGGTTCTTCCCTGTCGACCTGGCTGGAGAGCATGAGGATTCCCGGCAGCCCTGTCACGTGGTCGGCGTGCATATGGGATATGAAGATGGCGGTAATTTTTTTCCAGCGCAGGTTGAGTCTGCGTATGGAGATCTGGGTTGCCTCGCCGGCATCGAAGAGAAAGAGTTCCCCCTCCCTGCGCAGAAGAACACTGGTGAGGTGACGGTACGGTAGGGGCATCATGCCCCCGCAGCCTAAGACGAAAGCTTCCAAATTCATGCTGATCGACTATAGCTGAAAGGGCTCAGGATGTGCAACTATAGCTGCATGAGCGATTTTTCATCCCTGAACCTGGATGCTCCAGTGGCCGCGGCTTTGGGGCGCCTTGGCTTTTCCTCGCCGACCCAGATACAAAGGCTGGCCATACCCAAGGCCTTGAATAAGCGTGATCTCTTCTTACAGTCCGAAACCGGTACCGGAAAAACCCTCGCCTACCTGGCTCCCGGCGTTTCGGCCATTCACAGCCTGGATCCAGGCCGGGGCCCTCTGTTGCTCGTCCTCTGCCCAACCCAGGAACTCTGCGTCCAGGTAGCGCACCAGGCCGAACTCCTTTGCGAGGCCGCAGACCTTCGGCTGGGAGTGGTTTCGCTATTGGGCGGCAGCCCCCTCTCCCGCCAGGAGTCGGCGCTGAAGAAAAAACCCCATATCGTCGTGGGCACTCCGGGCAGGACAGCAGATCTGGGCAGGGCCGGCATGCTACGCCTCGATCGGCTCGAATACCTCGTCCTGGATGAGGGAGACAGGCTTTTTTCCGGCGAATATAGGGAGCAGTCGCTGTGGATTATCGGAAAAAGCTCCCCCAGGGCATGCAAGATATTGGCCTCGGCGACCATATCCACTTCCACTAAGAGGCAGGCCTTAAGCTTTATGAAAGACCCGATTTCCATCGATCTCAAGGACGAGGGAGTTCTTTCAAGAGACATTGAGCACTGGGTTTTTTATGTTGAACACAGAAAGCGCCTCGACTTCCTGCGCAAGCTGGACAGGGTTCTGAAGCCCGAAAAATGCCTGGTATTCGCCGGCGCGGGCGAGCGGGTCAAACGGGCCGAAGATCGGCTCAAGACATCCGGGGCATTGGTGGAATCCATCCTGGCCAGGGAGGAAAAGGAACAGCGCAGGGTGGCTATCGAACGTTTTCAGCAGGGCAGTCTCAGGTATCTCGTGACGACTGACCTGAGCGCCAGAGGTCTGGATATTCCCGGAATATCCCACGTGATAAGCCTGGATTTTCCCGAAGAATCCAGCTGGTATGTCCATAGGGCCGGTCGGACGGGACGGGCCGGCAAGCCTGGCATTTCCATAGTGCTGGCGGACGCCCTGGACCTGCGGAGAGCGTCGAAGCTGGCGGTGGACCGGGGTTTCGTTTTTAGGACAAAAAGTCTGGAGGAAGGCCAGATTCTGGAGCCCCCGGTGGAAGAGTTCTTCCAGCGGGTAGAAGCGGGCGAGGAAGAAAAGCGGGCTTACAGAAAATCCCGGTCCTAGCCAGGGAAAAACATTTGGGCCTGCGCTTAACCAGACCAACGGCTAACGAAGTGCAAAGCTATTTAGCCGCGCCGTCATTCAGTCGGGAGTGTACCGGGCCATCGATGTCTCGGTCTCGAACACCTCCACCGCTGAGAGAGGAAGCCCAGGCTCATGCGCCTTCATCGACCTAAAAATATATTCGGCAATCCGTTCCGCCGAGGGATCCTGTCTAAAAACCTCGATTTCGTTCAGGTCGGAATGGTCAAGCGCAGACAGGACCTTGGCCATGGCTGCCTTGAGAAGCGAAAAATCCACCAACATTCCGCCCTCGCCAAGGCTGGCACCCCTGGCCCAGGCCCTCACTTTATAGTTGTGTCCATGAAGTCTTTCGCATTTGCCGTTATAGTGGAGCAAACGGTGCGCTGCGGCGAAGCCGCCCTCGACTCGTACTTCGTACATACGGAAAAAATATACCAGATGAGGCATTCGGGCAAGCAACGGGGCTAAGGATGTTGTAAAAGTTGCTTTACTCCCCTTTTATGCGTACACTTTCTTTATCCAGACCAAAGGAGGCAAAAATGAAAAAGCGTTGGTTCCTCCTGGTAATTGTATTATTGCTCTCCGCATCGACGGCTTTTGCTGAGTTCGGCTTCGAACTGGGAGCCCAGATTCCCATAGGCGTAGGCGGTTTGACGAGCTCCCTCAATTTGAGCTCAGACTATGAGGACATCATTTCGGTGGCAGGCTTTCTCCCTATTCCTACCGCATCACTACTGTTCCAGAGCGGGCTGGGCTCCTTCAAGCTCGGAGGCGGGATACGGGTATACAGCCTTATTCTGGCCAGCATGGCATATCCCCTGATCCAGGCCGAACTCGGTCTCGGAGATTTTTCCATCGACATGGGCATGGGGGGATTTCTTCTGGGCTACTATGCGATCGGAGGCTATAGCGGCATAGAGGCTATCGATCTTCTCTTGCCCGAACTCTCGCTCTGGTACAGCCTTGGAGCAAGAAAGCTTTTCAGGGTGGGACTGGGAGCCCTCGGGTTCATTCCAACGGATTTCGATTTTTCGGGCATACCCTTTCTCTTCTATGGAGGCTTCAAGGTAGTCCTCTAACCCCGCCTCGCATCGAAGCTGGCGCTAAGACCTCGGACAGATAGGGTTTTATTGTTGAAGCGCAAGCCCTGGCGTGATATTCTTGCCCGATATGCAACCAAGCTTGCGAAGCCTCATGTCGGCACTTAAGGACTCCGAACTCATACAAGCACCGCCGGCGGAGCTTCTGGATCTTCAATTGACGGGCATCGAGTACGACTCGAGAAAAATTCGTCCCGGCATGCTCTTTGTCGCTCTACCGGGCATCCACAGCGATGGGCATGATTATATCCAAGCCGCCCTGGACAGAGGGGCTTCGGTTGTGCTTCATGAAAAATTTTTGCCCCCGAACCACCCGGGCACTGCCTTTATCCGTGTAAAAGATTCGAGAACCGCGATGAGCCGCCTGGCAGCCGCCTTTTACGGTAGGGCTTCATCCTCCCTAATCACCATAGGCGTGACCGGCACCGAGGGTAAAAGCACTACTGTCTACCTTATCTATCAGCTTTTAAACCTTGCGGGCATGAAAACCGGCTTTTTTTCCACCGTCATGTCCGACACCGGCAAGGGCGAGGTACCCAACCCCGAGCACCAGACTACCCCCGAGTCGACGGCCGTACAGCGAATGCTGGCCGAAATACGCGACGCAGGCTGCTGTTGCGCCGTAGTCGAGGCTTCGAGCCATGGGCTGAGTCGGAGGACAGCCAGGCTGGCGGACGTGGATTTCGATATAGCCGTGATGACCAATGTCACCAGCGAGCATCTGGAGTTTCACGGCACATGGGAATGCTATCGATCGGACAAGGCCAATCTCTTCAGGAACCTGGACGCCCACGATCATAAAAAAACCATCGCCTGCCCGGGCTGGAACGAGAGCAAAGCGATTCCTTGCTTTGCGGTCGCCAATGCCGACGATCCGAGCGCCGAGTATTTCGCTCTGTGCACGAACAAGCCATTGCGCCGCTTTTCGGCACAGGGCGCTGCTGCTTCCTTCGCGGCCAAGAATATCCGCAGCGACGCCCGAGGCTCTTCTTTTATCATAGAAGGAATGGAAGAGCCCTCCCCTTCGGCCAAAGTAGCTCGAAAAGCTGGTTTTATCCAGGCAGAGGCTCGGATAGAGCTTCCCGGCCAGTTCAACGTGGGCAACAGCCTCGCAGCCCTGGCTGTCGCATCCGGCATCCTGGAACGCCCCTGGACCGAGTTGCTCCAACTTCTGCCCCTGCTTAAGTCAGTCAAGGGAAGGATGAACCGTTTGGATCTCGGCCAGCCTTTCGAGGTGATTATCGATTACGCCCATACTCCCTCATCGTTCCAAGCGATTCTCCCGACTGTCCGGCAACAAACGGAGGGCAGGGTTTTTTGCCTCTTCGGCTCAGGAGGGGAGCGGGACAGGGAAAAAAGGCCGCGGCAGGCCGAAGTGGCCGCCCGCTACTGCGATGTCATCATTCTCTGCGACGAGGATCCCCGGGGCGAAGTGCCCATGGAACTGCTGGAGGAGATCGCCTCCGGCTGTCCCGGACTCGAGCGGGGAGAGGCGCTTTTTTTGATACCCCATAGACCACAGGCCATACGCAAGGCCTTTTCCATGGCGAAAGCGGGCGATACGATCCTGCTTTTGGGAAAAGGACATGAGAATTCCATCATTTATGCCGATCATATAATGCCCTACGACGAAGAATCCGAAGCGGCCTCGGCGCTGAAAGAACTCGGGTACGGAGACTAAAGCCCTGTGCCGGTCAACAAGGAAGCAGGATGAAAACGATCGCTATACTCTATGGCGGAAAATCGGGAGAACACGAAGTCTCCCTTATCTCAGCGGCGAGTATTGTCCAGAACCTGGATCCAGAAAAATACGCGATTCTGCCCATAGGCATAACTAAAAACGGCGAATGGCTGCTTCAAGACTTGCCAGGGCTCAAGGCTAGCCTGAAAAACCGCGGCCACATGGAAGGCCTGCCCGCTATAAAAGCAGGAGAGCGGGTTTTAGTGCTGCCAGGTCAAGGTCTGGCTGTGGAAGCCGTATCCGGCGGCTGGAGAAAACTGGATTGCGATATTGTGTTTCCGGTTCTTCACGGCACCTTCGGCGAGGATGGAACCGTCCAGGGCCTCCTGGAATGTGCCGGCCTTCCTTACGTGGGTTCGGGCGTCCTCGGCTCGGCGGCTGGAATGGATAAGCAGGTAGCCAAGGAACTCTGGCTCAGGGAAGGGATCCCCGTGGTGGAATTCATCACGGTACGAAAAAGTGACTGGAAAAACCCCGCCTTCTTGCCCGCCCTAGGCCGGAAGATCGAAGCCCGTTTTGGCTGGCCCTGCTTTGTAAAACCCGCCTGTTCAGGATCTTCGGTGGGGACCTCCAAGGCTTCGGACCAGACATCCTTGGAAAAAGCCCTGGACAGAGCCTTCTTGTATGATGAAAAAGTGCTGGTGGAAGAATTTATCCCCGCCAGGGAGTTGGAATGCGCTGTACTGGGGAACGATAATCCCAAGGCCTTTTCCCCCGGCGAGATCATCCCCGCCCATGAGTATTACGATTATAGCGCAAAGTACAAAGACCCCCAAGGCGCCCTATTCCAGATCCCCGCTTCCTTGAGCGAAGCCCAGGAACAAACCCTCAAGGCCACCGCTATCAAGGCCTACAAGGCCTGCGGCTTCTCAGGCATGGCGCGGATGGACTTTTTCATGGACAAGCGGACCGGCGCTATTCTGCTGAACGAGGCCAATACGATACCTGGCTTTACCGCCATTTCCATGTATCCCCGGATGTGCCAGGCCGGCGGGCTCTCCTATCCAGCCCTGCTTGAAGCACTGCTTGATCTCGCAATGGAACGCTTCGAAAGCAGGAACAGGCTCAGTTTCAGCTACGAGACCGAAGCCTGACCCGCTCCTGCATCTATATGCAAAGTTAATCGATAATTATAGATATCACTTGTACTTATCCTTATTTTTCACCCTGGCGTCTTTCGCATAAGCGGTGTACACTAACACCGGCACTGCTTGTGCTCGGTTTTTTGTGCCCTGCTTGAAACGATAAGGAGGCTCTTTTATGGAATCCCAGGACTATATCGATCTTGATCTGCGGTTCGGCGCCCATAACTACCATCCTCTTCCTGTCGTCATAGCCACGGCGAAAGCCTGCAGCGTGCAGGATCCTGAAGGCAGGACATACTACGACTTTCTCTCCGCCTACTCGGCGGTAAACCAGGGACACCTCCATCCGCATATCGTCGCCGCCGCCGTGGAACAACTGCATAGAGTGAGCCTCACCTCCCGCGCGTTCCATAACGACAAGATGGGCGCTTTTCTCAAGGCCCTCTGCGAGCACACAGGGTTCCAGGCCGCCCTCCCCATGAATACCGGCGCCGAAGCCGTCGAGACAGCGATCAAGGCTGCCCGGCGCTGGGGAGCGGAGGTAAAGAAGGTGCCCAACGGCAGGCAGAAAATTCTCTGCGCCGAAAACAACTTTCACGGAAGGACTCTGGCGGCAATATCTATGTCCAGCGACCCCGATTCCTTCGGCAATTATGGTCCCTACGCACCCGGCTTCGTAAAGCTGCCCTTTGGCGACGCCAAGGCGGTGGAAAAGGCTGTGGACAACGACACGGTGGCTGTCATGGTAGAACCGATACAGGGCGAAGCCGGCGTCGTCGTGCCCAATGAGGGATACCTGGCCGAACTTAGGAAGATCTGCAGTGCCCGGGACATCCTTCTGATATTCGATGAAATCCAGACAGGCTTCTGCAGGACAGGCCGACGCTTCGCCTGGCAGTATGAAGACGCCCGTCCCGACATCATGTGCCTCGGAAAGGCTCTGGGAGGAGGCATTCTGCCCGTATCGGCCATTGTAGCCGATACTTCTGTCATGAAAGTCTTCACTCCCGGCACTCACGGCTCGACCTTCGGCGGCAATCCTCTGGCCTGCGCAGTCGGCATGGCTTCGCTGGAAGTCCTGGAGCGGGAAAAGCTGGATATGCGCTCTTTCATGTTGGGGGAATGGTTCCGGAAAGAAGTCGGTCAGATTCCATGCAAAAGCATGCGCCTGGTCAGAGGAAAGGGCCTACTGAACGCCATTGTGTTCCACGAAGGCTTCCATGCCTGGGATGTCTGCGTGGAACTCAAGAACGAAGGTCTTCTGGCCAAGCAGACCCACGGCAACATTATCCGCTTCGCTCCTCCCCTTGTCATTCAGGAAAAGGAGATGGAAGAAGCGCTGAGGATCATCGAGAAGGTACTCGTCAAGTTCTAGCCGCGTCTTTATTCAAGGCTTGAGCGCCGGAAGACGTATTGAAAACACAGCCCCCCTTCCTTCATCCGAACCTTCGTAGGACAGCGTTGCGCCAAAGGACTCGACCAAGCGTTTGGCCAATGCCAGCCCTATGCCGCTGCCCTTTTCCTTGGTGGTGAAAAAGGGGTCGAAGAGTCGGCCGCTCTGCTCGGGCGCGATTCCCTTGCCGTTGTCAGTCACGGCTATCACCCAGAAGGAATCACGGCGGAAGAGCCGAATTGTAATCCGCCGATCCTTCTCCGGAAGCTCTTCCATAGCGTCCATGGCATTTCGCAGCAGATTGTCCAGGGCAGTCGTCAGCTTATCCTGGTCGGCCATGGCCAGGACCTCGTTTTCCTCGGGAAGTACAGCTTGGATCCCCGCGCCTGCCACCGCAGAATCCCTGTAGCGGCTGGAATAAAGATCGAGATACTGCTTCAGGTCCAGTCTGAGGGCTTTAGCCTTGCCGGGCTGAAGAAACTCCCGTATCCTGTCGGCCAGTCCGGACAGCCTGAGTATCTCGCCTTCGATGAGGTCGGAAGACCGCACTATTCTTTCCGAATCCGCTGTCTGAGTCTGAGGAAGCGTCATTCCTGTATCACGATCCTGCAGCGTTTCCGGCACAGCCCTGGCCTGCGCCGAGGCGGCCCGCCGGATGGCCGCGGTTTGTATGCGCATTATGCCCAGAGGATTCTTTATCTCATGAACGAGGGTTCTCGCGGCTTCGCCCAGCTGGACCAGTTCTCTTGTCTGGGCTTCCCTCGACCGCAGGGCTTCGTTGTGTCGATACAGGAAAACCAGCACGATAAAGAGCGCTATGAGGATAAGACTGATGATAGAGGCGGCCAGGGGAAAGGCGAGCATATCGGCTCCGAGCCCGTCGGTGGAGAATTCCGTCCAAACCAGATAGTTGCCGCTCATCGCAGCGAGGGGGAAAGGGACTACCGCGCTTGGCTGATCGCTTTCCTGGTCAGGCAGGCTTTGGGTGCTGGATCCTGTCCTCCCCCGCTGCATTCTGGAGCCGGGGGTCATGAGGGTCGATCCCATCCCTCTGGCAGGATTCTGGAATCCCGACAGGCGTAGCAGCACGAGACTTTTCCCGGCGGAATCGAACTCCACCGAGACTGATCCGGGAAGTCCGAGCCCTTCTCTGTCTTGTCTCCGCTGAAGCAAGGTCCCCTGGATATCGATCCGCTCCGGAGCGCTGCCGTGGCGAAGAAAGGCTTCGCCGTCATAGGCATAGAAGCCGAAACCAAGTATCCGATCATGTTCTTCAGCATCGTATGACTGATCTCTGCGGTACTCGTCCACGATAGCGCTGGAAGCTCTGAATGCTTCATACTCCAAAAGCATCTGCCTTCTTGCCCCCTCCCTGAGAACCATGGTCCAGAGCAATACAAGGGCGCTGGCAAGGACAAAGGCCGCACCGAGAAGGAGCAGAAGAGAAAATCTGTTTTTAATCCGTTTACCGCTCATCGGGCAGATTCTAGCACTTCGGACCTTATGGGCGCTACAGTCTCCCGGGAGGCGCTAGACTCTCCCGAGATGCGCTACACTCTCCTGGGAGAAGATTTGGTTTTGGGCAACAGGCAGCCGCCTTAAGTACACAAAGACCTTTCGCTATCCGGATCTCGCTTGTCTATTCTCGTCTAGCCGTGATACAAAGAAACCAGCCTGACATGAAACGAGCCTTGAGAGTAATTCTGGCCCTCGCCTTTATTATCGCCTTTTTCCTCTTCGTTTTTTTTCTGGCCAAACGAAGCAGGGCCACCCTCGAAGCAGCCCTACCCCTGGCAGCGAGAACCGTGCTGATATCCCCTTCAATACAAGAGGAATCCTTTTCTTCCGATCAGATACTAACGCCTTCCTCTAGGGCGAGAATACTTCTGCTCTGGGACGAAGTTCTGCTCAATGCCATCGACATGAACCTGGATGAGGATCTCGAACTGGAACAGGTCCTTATCGTGAGAGAACAATCCACCCAGACAGGGATAATTTCTATTATCGTCGCCGACTATTCGACCTCCACCGGAAGTTACTACAGGGTCTGGAAAGGAGAAAGCCTGGCCACGAAGCCGAATCTCTTCGTTGTGCAGCCAAGGGACCTGATAGGCGACGGAAGCATAGACCTTCTCTGTTTCGGCCTCGATGAAAAGAACCTCCAGACCCTCACGGTGTTCAAACCAAGTTACTTCGCAATGGGGATCGAATATAAAAAAGTATTCTCCGGCTCCGGGCTTTCGATCCGAGTCGAAGAGGAGGCTGATGCCCAAGAGGAGGCGGAGGAATCCATCGGCATTCCATCGGCGCAGATAAGCGTATTCGCTTCCGCCGGCAACGAAGCCTCGCCTCTGGATCAAATACGGCTTATCTATGCCTGGGATCAGGAAAGCGACGGCTTTGTGCTGAAGAGCCAGGAGCCGATTCCCAGCGAGAGTGTGGAGCGGAAGTTCATCGAATCGGTGCTCACCGACAAGCCGGAGCAGTTCGAATCCTACATCGAAGGACTTTGGCGCAAGGAAGGAAACCTCGACGACGAGCCGACACTGGTGTACTTCGCCCCTGCTGAACGACGTATAAGCATACACAGCAAGACAGAAAAACAGACCTGGGATTGGGGCCGCTCCAATCCCTCTTATGCCGGCATCTACACGGCGCTGGTGAACAGCGGAGTGCCGGATATGGTACGGATACTGGGCGTCGATCTTCTGGGAAGGGACAAGATCCGGCTTCTGGCCACGGCGGGCCAGGCAGTCAGATTCCCCATTCGGGAAGACTGGAACGGAATATATACGAGAGTCCAGGGAAGGAGGGAAGGACCGCCGGGTTCGCTGCAGAGCGTTCCGGTTGATTCAGGATTCTTCCTGCCCCTTGAGGATTCCTCGGAAACAATCTATACAGAGCTTTCAACAATCGCAGGCGAATACGCTGCGCCCAATGGGTTCGTGATTACCCTTTCTTCTGAAGCATTCTCCTACCGAGAAGGGATGTACACCTACCGTGGAGCATTCCCTCTTTACAGTTACGCCGGCAGGCTTCTTCTCGACTTCGAGGTACAGGATTCGAGAACGATTCCTGCCGGTAGACGGAGCTTTTTTATAAGCATCGGCAAGGACGATTCGGGCAGGGGGCGGATAATTCTGAAACCAGCGAAATTCTCAGCCCAGGGCGTTGAGCAGCTCTTTAAGCCGAGCCTGGTTTTTAGCAGTCGGAGCGAGGATCAGGGCAGCAAATAGGATTCGTAGCCCAGATCTTTCAGTTTTGCCTGGGTTTTAGTCCAGTCCGCCTCGGCGTTCACGATTACAGCCCAGCGCGTCTGTCCATCCCGGGTTTTCTGTTCCTCGACGGTCACCGCGAATCCCGATTTTTTTAAAATAGCGCTCAGGTTTACTGCATTGTCTTTGCGAGAAAACCAGCCAGCCTGGAGTTGCGGGGGCCTATCGCCGGAAGAGCCGTTTTGCGGCGCACCGGCCTGAGCGGGCTGCGCAGGATCGGCGCCTGGCTCGCTCTCCCCCCCAGCGCCCCCCGCCTCCGGAAAAGGAAACACCGCCCCCAGCAGCCAGGCGCTAGGCGCCGGCAGAATGCCCCGCCTCACCATCGATGTCTCGACCGATCGCGGATACCGTTCCTCGAGCAGCGCCGCCATGGCCGAAGCTTCATAGCCTGCGTCGGAGGCTGAAAAATTCCCGAGGTCATTGGAAGAAGCCAGGATCCATAGAAGGAAGAGAGCTTCTTTTTCTACTGTGCCGTCGGCCTGCGCCTTAGCCCCTTTCCCGCTCCCGGATCCACTCGCCCCCAGGCCTGACTGGGGGCGGACCAGATCCTTGAGAAGGACAAAAGCGTCTTCAGCCCTGCCTTCCAGGATGAAGAGCCAGGCACGGGTGATGTTCTTCTTCCCTTCTATCC
>JAEZSM010000123.1 GCA_023421875.1 Spirochaetota bacterium
AGTTCCATCTCCGTGGCAATCCTGTCCGCGTCTTTCTTCGCTTCCGAAGAAAGCTTGGACCAGCGCAGGCTCTTAGCCTGGGCTACTTCGCTCCGCCAGGGCAGCTGGGCTAAAACTGGAAGTCCTATCCGCGCCCTTCCCCCCTCGTTGCCGTCGTCGAAGAGCTTTGTCTCTTTGCCGCAGTGTGGGCAGACGATGGTTCTCATGTTTTCCACGATTCCCAGCACCGGAGTCTTGAGCATCGCAGCCATCCGCACAGACTTGTTTACGATCATGGATACGTAATCCTGCGGGGTTCCTACGACCACAATCCCGGAAAAAGCTATAGTCTGTAGGGCGGTGAGCGCGACGTCCGAGGTTCCGGGAGGAAAGTCAATGACCAGGTAATCCAGCTCGCCCCAGTCCGAGTCGCCCCAGAACTGCTCTATCGCCTTGCCCAGGAGTGGTCCTCTCCAGATCACGGGTTCGTCCTCCCGCTCATTGAAAAGATTGATCGAGAGAACCTTGATGCCCTCTTCGTTCACGATGGGAATGAGTTTTGTCCCGTCCGACTCGGCCCTGAAAGAGTCAACGCCTAAAAGGCGGGGAAGGCTCGGGCCGGTTATGTCGGCGTCCAACATTCCGACGCGCAAGCCCCTGGCAGCCAGCGACTGGGCCAGCAGCACCGCGACCGTGGATTTTCCCACACCGCCCTTGCCGCTCACCACCCCGATGACCCTTTTAATGCTCGGATTCGACTTTTTCTCGGGAACAATATCCATCCTCATACTCCTTGAAAGGCTGTTATAGTCATTAGCCAATAATGGCGCTCCTGGCCCCGGACTGTCAAGGCTGTGCCCATCCCTTGGAACCCATGGCGGTTTTAGGTTAGACTTCATTTGGAGATTACGCGCCATGTCCAACCCAGCTTTCCTCCATGCATTCCTGCTCACACTCCTGGCTGGCCTAGCCACGGGAGCCGGTAGTTTTATCGCCCTTTTGTCAAAAAAAACAACCCCGAGATTTCTCTCTGTATCCCTAGGATTTTCTGCAGGGGTTATGATATTCGTATCGCTGGTAGAGCTTTTCAACGAAGCCCGCAGCCAACTCGCCCTTATCTGGGGCGAAAAAGGCGCGTACTGGGCTGCGATCGGGAGCTTTCTATTCGGCATGGGACTCATCGCAGGCATCGATCGCCTGGTGCCTGCCGCGGTAAACCCCCACGAGGCCAGGGCGAGCGAGGCTGCCCGCTTCGAGGCCACCGACTCCAAGGCCTGCGACGAATTCGAGGGCATCCGCGGCAGAAAACTGCTGAGGACAGGCCTTCTCACCGCCATTGTCGTAGCCCTGCACAACCTTCCCGAGGGCATCGCCACCTTCTTTGCCGCCCTGCAGGACAGAAACCTGGGAATAACCATCGCCTTGGCTGTGGCTATCCATAACATTCCCGAAGGCATCGCCATTTCGGTGCCCGTCTACTACTCCACAGGCTCCCGGTCCAAGGCCTTCTGGTACTCTTTTGCATCGGGGCTTTCGGAGCCCCTCGGCGCTATTCTGGGCTACCTCCTTCTCATGCCCCTTTTGGGCGGCCCTACCTTCGGCATCATACTGGCCTCGGTTTCGGGCATCATGATCTACATATCCCTGGACGAGCTTTTGCCTTCGGCCAGGGAGTACGGTAAAAGTCACCTCGCCATGCTCGGGCTTGCCGGCGGCATGGGAGTCATGGCCATAAGCCTGGCGCTCGGCTCGGGCTGAACTGTCGATTCGCCCACTTCAACCATGGTATTCCACGTTCTGCGACAACGGACGTCGGGGGCCTTGGTGTTAAGAATTAGCCTGTAAAAAAACCGAAAAGCATCGTATACTTTTACTCCTCCGCATTGCTGGAACCTTCGATGCGTCGAAGCGGCGGCAGGGGCGGACAGCTAGTTCCAAGGAGTGGACGATGATCGATCTGAGGATTAACGACGGACAGAGGAAAAAGAATGTACAGCGCTGCAAAGACAAGGGGATACTGCTTCCCACCTTCGCCCAGATGCGCGATCCCGAGAAAATCCCTCCTTCGGTAAAAAAAGAACTCTCAGGTATTGGCCTTTGGGAAGTGCACCCCAGGAACCTTTTCAGGGTTAGCTGGCACAACGAGCCAGTGGAGAAGGGCGGAGGCTTCGGCGAGGTCAACTACCTGGAAGTCCCCCGGGCGATAACCGGGACAAAGGCTCGCATCATAGGTTTGGCGGGTAAATGGTTCCCCACGGGGGCCCACAAGGTGGGAGCGGCCTATGCTTGCCTTGCCCCCGAGCTCGTGACTGGCCGCTTCGACCCCTCGAGCAAAAAGGCGGTCTGGCCAAGCACAGGCAATTACTGTAGGGGAGGCGCATACATATCCCGGCTCCTGGCCTGCCCCTCTATCGCCATATTGCCCGCCGAGATGAGCAGGGAGCGCTTCGAGTGGCTGGCGACCATGGCCGAAGAGGTTATCGCCACTCCAGGCTGCGAATCCAATGTCAAGGAAATCTTCGACAAGTGCGTGGAGCTGGAGAACACCCGGCAGGACGCCGTAATTTTCAACCAGTTCGACCAGCTGCCTAACCATCTCTGGCACTATGAGATAACAGGCCCTGCGATAGAGGAAGTATTCACCAAGGTGAAAGGACCGAAAGACCAGCTGGCGGCGCTGCTCCTCTCTTCGGGTTCGGCGGGAACCCTCGGCTCGGGCTCCTACATCAAACGCCGGTTCCCGGGGGCCAAACTAGGGGTGGGAGAAGCCCTCCAGTGCCCGACGATCCTGGAAAACGGCTTCGGAGGCCACCGCATCGAAGGTATCGGCGACAAGCACATCCCCTGGATCCATAATTTCAGGGACACCGACATGGCCGTCGGCGTGGATGACGAGCTGGCGATCCGCTACATCCGGCTTTTCAACGAGGAAGCAGGGAGGAAGATACTCCTGGAAGCCGGCGCCGATGCGGAAGCTCTTTCCAGGCTGGACTGGCTGGGCATCTCCGGAGTGGGCAACCTCATCGGGGCTATCAAGATGGCTAAGTACTACGAGCTGGGCGAAGAGGACGTCGTCTTCACCATGTTCACCGATTCCATGGAGCTCTACGGCTCGAGGATCAGGGAATTGCGCCAGGAGCGGGGTGTCTACGGCCAGCGCCAGGCCGATAGAGATCTGGAGAGCATCAGGAGCCTGGGGGTGGACCATGTTTTCGAGATGAGCCATGTAGACCGCCGCAGGGCGCATAATCTCAAGTACTTCACCTGGATCGAACAGCTGGGCAAGCCCCTGGACGAGCTCAGGGCTCAATGGGACGATTATCGGAACTACTGGGGCTCCCTCTACGGCCAGGTCGGGGAAATCGACGCCATGATCGAGGAGTTCAACAGGGAAGTCCTGGCATGATACTGCTGCGGCGCTGCTACAGGATATTTGCCGGCGCGGCAGCTGCGGCCAAGCCGGGAAAGTGGCCTGCCGCAAAACCAAGCGCCGCAGCGCGAGCATCCAAAGCCCCCGGGGCCGACCTGGCCGGCTTCGACATTCTCATCGATGGAAACAGGATCGCCGCGATCGGCAGAGACCTCGAAGTTCCCGAAGGAACCGAGGTCATCGATGCCTCCCGCCACGTGGTTATGCCCGGGCTGGTGAACACCCATCATCATTTCTACCAGACTCTTACCAGGAACATTCCGGCGGTGCAGGACGCCAAGCTTTTCCGCTGGCTGGTCTATCTGTACGAGATATGGAAGGGTCTGGACCCAGAGGCCGTGTACTGGTCCTCCATGCTCGCCCTGGCTGAGCTGGCCAAAACGGGCTGCAGCCTGACCAGCGACCACCATTACCTGTATCCACAGGGTTTCGGCGCCGATATTCCATCGCTCCAGTTCGATGCGGCGGCCCAGATCGGCCTGCGCTTCGCCCCCACCCGGGGCTCCATGAGCCGTTCTAAAAAGGATGGGGGTCTTCCTCCCGACTCGACGGTCCAGGAGGAGGAGCGGATTCTGGAACATAGCGAGGAGACTATCGGTCGCTTTCACGATCCTGCGCCGGACGCGATGCGCAAGGTGGCCCTGGCACCCTGCTCGCCCTTCTCTGTATCGGAGGACCTGATGCGCCGCAGCGCCGCGCTGGCGCGGCGCTGCGGCGTGCGGCTCCATACAC
>JAEZSM010000124.1 GCA_023421875.1 Spirochaetota bacterium
GGCTGCCAGGGCTCGGGTAGCCTTGCCCCGGATCTGGTAAAGCGCGAAGGCAAGTCCGCGTCCGTACAAAGCGAAGGCCAGAGGCCTTCTGAGAAGCCCCGCCTCGCCGGCCTGGAGCCCCTGGGGATTGAAAGTGAAAAATTGTCCGGGAACCGGCGACGCCAGGTCTTGGGGCCAGGCGAAGGCTAGCAGCTTCCAGCCCTGCGATACGGCCTGGTTGAATAGTACGGAAGCGTTAAACTGTCTCATCATCGGTATATTGTCCGCATTGTCCTTGTCCTGGTCTTGTCCTGTCAAGCGTAATCCCCGGCTTACAGCTCCGAGAGCCGCAGCTCGATTTCTTCCAGTTTTTCGGTGAGCTTGCCGATGGTTCGCTCGATACGTTCTTTTTCCCGCAGAAGTCGCTCGGCCGGATCTGTCGTCTCGTCCGGCGACTTAAGCATGCCCTTTACCGTTCCGGGGCTGGCCCCTGCCGAAAGGGCTTCGACTGCCTTCGACCGTTCTTCTACGTCCCTGATGCCGGCCACAAAGCGCAGGTTGTCCCAGCCCATGGAGGGATCGAGTCCTATCTGGCTGGCGGCTACCGCCGCGGTCGCCGTAGTCCTGGGAAGCCCCAAAACTCGCTCGATGTAATCTTCGAAACGGGTCCGGTGTATTCTGCAGAGCTCCGCTGCCCTAGCCAGCAAGCGCCCGAGTTCAAGCATTGCCTCGCCGTTTGCCTTGAGACATTTTTCCTTTATCGTCCTGGAGAGTTCGACGAACTCTTCCTGGCTTTCGAAAACGTTAGTATATAGACCTGCTTCTTCGGCCTTCTGCACCAGCTCGTGAAATATCGACCAGAATTCCTGGGTGTGGGGCCTGGACTGCTGGATCCCGCCCTTGCGCTGATAGTGGAGATGGTGGGCGTATTCGTGGAGGGCAGTGTACAGCAACTGATTGTCGGATTCGAAATTTTTATTGTGAAGGACTATCTCGGCCGAATCTGGCTTGTAAAGCCCGTTGACCTTTTTGTTGGCCTTGCCTGAAAAAACCAGGTTGAAGGGAGCCGGACTCTCTTCCACCTGCAGTAAAATTGATTTTATCTGATCTTGATTCATCGTTTGCTCCAGAACGCCTGCGTTTGCACTCAAGTCCGGGCGGTCTGGAGCATAGTACGGTATAGAGGAAGCCTAGGCAACCTGGTGGCAGGCAAGAACAGCTGTCGCGGCCAATTGGAAAGGGCTCAGTCACCTGGAAAGGGCGCGGTCGATCTCCGGCTTATTGAAGCCGATGATCACCTTGCCGTTTATATCGATGACAGGAACGCCCATCTGTCCGGATTTGCGGACCATTTCTTCGGCCTTGCGCTGATCAGATGCGACATTGTACTCGGTGAAGGGTACTCCCTTGGATTTGAAGTAATCTTTGGCCAAGCGGCAGTATGAGCAGCTGGGTGTGGAATAGAGTGTGACGGACATAGAATTCCTCCTGGTATAGCCCTGTATTGAACTATATATTAAAAATCTAATATACAGACCGCTCTTTCGTCAATACTTCAGACGCTTGTGCCGACCGTTTTAAAAATATTGAATCGCACAGTCGGAATTTTAGCGTTTGCCTGGTGTGAAAGCGATAGCGTACGGGGCCTTTAGGGGAGTGCTGGCGGGGTTGGCTGTGGGACTAGCCTGGATTTTTGTCATTCAGTCGGGCGCGGCGCAGGCCTCGGGCGAAGAAATCCTCAGTCTCGAAACGGCGATCGTAAAATCAGCCTTCGAGACTAACCTTGCAGCGAGGGTCGCCGCCGGCATCAGGCTGGAGAGTGCCTTGCGCGTTGAAGGACAGGATCATACATTTTGCATTCCGTATTGCAGACTTAAAAGCGGGGATCTCGATATTTTTATCGGCCGAGCCAGCTTAGGCCAGGGCCGGGCGCTGCGAAAAAGCAACACATCACAAGTCCCGGTGAATCCAGGATCGGTTTGGTCAGGGGACGCCGAGTCCACGAGCGCAGGTATCCTTACTGGTTTTCGGTTGGGGGGTTTCTCTTGCTTTGCACTCTGGGACGGCGGCTCCACATTCAATCTTGGAGATATAGGTTTAGGTTTCAGAACTCCGGAACTTTCGTTCAA
This sequence comes from Spirochaetota bacterium, assembly GCA_023421875.1. Classification (GTDB taxonomy): domain Bacteria; phylum Spirochaetota; class Spirochaetia; order Treponematales; family Rectinemataceae; genus UBA2256. The sequence continues at coordinate 2,109 of JAEZSM010000124.1, forward strand.
GGCCGCGGCCGTGGAGGCTGCAGCGATGGCAGGTCCGTTTTCCTGGGCGCTCGGAGCCTGCGGCGCCCGGAGCCCCGAAGAAAAATCACCCGATGGCTGGCGGGGCGGTACTTCATACGAGCCTGAATTTCAGGCGCTCAGCCTTGGTGCATCGACTGCGCTTGCCGCAAAAGGCATCGGCCTGGAGCTCTGGTCAGGCGCCTGTCTGGGTTCGCTGATCAAACCCGGATTGGCCGGGAGCGCCGAACTGCGGATAGGCGGCAGCTCTCCGGATAAAAGAAAACTCAGCCTCGGCCTTTACCTCAAGGCCTATGCCTGCAGCGAATCCTACCGAAACCACCTGCTGGAACAACCAGTGCTGGATTCCGCTCTCAAAGGGGAGCTATCCCTGGGCGTAGGCCGCTTCAACATGAGGGCGGAACTGCTTGCCGCTTCGCCGCGGGAAGAAAAGGATGAAATGGGATTACGGATTATGAAGGAAAAGGGATTGACCGCCCTGCTGTGGCGTTTGAGAACCCAAACCCTCTCCGGCAAAACTGGGCTGCGTTGGGGGCCTTGGGACCTTTCTAGCAGCGCCAAGGTTGACCAGGGCGGTCTGACCTCCTGCGATTTTAGGGTTGGCTACGACGGCAGCGGAGCGAAAGCCGGGCTTCGGTTCAAGGCAGCGGCACATCTTTATCTTGTCCAGGAATCCGCCGCATCCGGCAAAAACGAAGATTCGGAACGCTTCGAAGACGATAACGAGCATGAATGGGTCGAGCAAGACTTGACAGGATTTACAGGAACGCCGGTCTTCTCCGGCGGATTTTCAACCCTCGTTTTTCGCCGCTTGAGGCTGGATACAAATTTTTCCTGGGGAACTTCGGCAGCGGGGGGAAGCGCAGCCCTCGCCCTGGCAGCAGCCGCAGTCGATGCTGGGCTGGGATTCAGGATCTATGCCAACATCGTGCAGCATTTAGGCATCGGCGCCCGATGCACCCTCGAGTTGTCACTGGCGACGCCCTCGGGCGGTTATACGCTGGATTGTCCGCCCGAGGCGATTCCGACCCTCGGCCTGGGGTTCAGGCTTAGGGAAAAAGGTAAATCCAAGCGATAATGCAGACAATACAGCGGGCCTTTCCCGAGCCCTCTGTGGTCTTGCTTTGCGAAAGGGCAAAAAGTTGCTATAGTTAGAGCAACTTTCAAAAGTCTGTGAACTTTTGAAAGTTGCTTTGTAGTTTTGTCAATTTTTATGCCAAAGACATTAAAATTGACAAAACGTACGCATCATAAAGGTAGCTTTTGCAAAACTCGCCTGGCTTTTGCAAAAGCCTCGTTAAATCAGAACATATCAGCGAGGTAATGCCATGCGCCGTGCCCTGATCGTCGTAGACCTGCAGAACGACTTCTGCCCGAAAGGAGCCCTGGCCGTGCCCGGCGGCGACGAGGTGGTGGATCCAGCCAATGAACTTTTAGCCGAAATCCCCCTCTCGGTACTCACTCAGGACTGGCACCCCGAGGGGCACGTGTCCTTCGCATCCAGCTACGAGCGCCAACCCTTCGACGCGGACGACAGTGTAGATCCACCCCGGGTGCTCTGGCCCGACCACTGCGTGGCCGGCAGCAAGGGCGCCGACTTTCATCCTGAGCTTAGGACCGAGCGTGCAAAACTGATCATCCGCAAAGGTTTCAGCCTCAACCTGGACAGCTATTCGGCCTTTTTTGAGAACGATGGACTGACCCCAACAGGCCTGGCAGGCTGGCTTTCAACCCTGGGCGTGGCTTCGGTGGTGGTAATAGGCTTGGCCACCGACTATTGCGTAAAGGCTACAGCCCTGGATGCCAGGAAGCTCGGCCTAGAAGTGAGCATTGTCGCCGACGCTGTGCGGGCGGTGAATGCTAAAACCGGGGATGGTGAGGCGGCTCTGAAAGCTATGGAATCCGCGGGCTGCAAAATATTAAAGCTGAAAGAGATACTCGCATGAATAAAATCATCAACAATGCTCTATTTACAGACTTTTACGAGCTCACTATGGCTCAGGGCTACTGGAAACGAGGAGTAAACGACCATACGGTGGTCTTCGACTACTTTTTCCGCAGGCAGCCCTTCGGCGGAGGCTATGCGGTCTTCGCTGGTCTGGGCACGCTTCTGGACGCCCTAACCCGATTCAGGTTCTGCGCCGACGACCTGGAGTACCTGGACAGCCTCAAACTCTTCGATAAGGGCTTTCTGGAATACCTGGAATCGTTCAAATTTAAGGGCAACATCCTGGCAGCCAGGGAAGGGGAAATTGTCTTTCCCAAGGAACCTCTTTTGAGGGTGGAAGCCGATCTGGTGCAGGCCCAGATAGTGGAAGGCCTGGTGCTCAACACTCTCAATTTCCAAAGCCTCATCGCCACCAAGTCGGCCAGGGTATGGCTGGCATCGGATAAGGGCAAGATAATGGAGTTTGGCCTTCGGCGCGCCCAGGGCGCGGATGGTGCCATGTCGGCCTCCAGGGCGGCTTTTATAGGTGGAGCCTTCGGCACCTCCAACAGCCTGGCGGGCAAGGCCTTCGGCATACCTGTCCTGGGCACCATGGCCCATTCCTGGGTAATGTCCTTCCCCACCGAACTGGAATCCTTCAAGGCCTACGCCGATATTTACCCAAAAGGCGCGGTCTTCCTCATCGATACCTACAACACCCTGGAATCGGGGATCAACAACGCCATAAAGGTGGGCAGAGAACTAGCCAAAAGGGTCACAACTTCGGTGTTCGCCTGGATTCAGGCGACATGGACTACCTTACTCGCAAAGTGCGCGAAAAGCTGGACGAGGCGGGATTTCCCAAGGCGACAATCGTCGTATCCAACGAATTGGACGAGACGATCATAGAGCATCTGGTGGCATCCAAGGCTCCCATCGATACGTGGGGTGTGGGCACCAAGCTGGTCACCGGAGGAGAGGAATCGGCTTTTACCGGCGTCTACAAACTGGCAGCCATGATGGGCGATGGAATTGAAAAAGCGGTGATGAAGGTCTCCGACAACCCCGACAAGTCCACAAACCCCGGGCGGAAGCGGGTATACAGGCTCTTTGACGGAGCATCCATGGCCAGGCTGGACATAATGACCCTGGATGACGAAGTCCCCCAGGCGGGAGAAGAACTTATAGCC
>JAEZSM010000126.1 GCA_023421875.1 Spirochaetota bacterium
TCCGTCGCCGAAGAAGCAGACGGCTACCTGGTCGGTCTTCTTGATCATGGACGACATTCCGGCGCCCACGGCGATGTTGTAGCCCCCGCCTACCACGCCGTTAGCCCCCAGCATGCCCACAGAAAAATCGGCGATGTGCATGGAGCCACCCTTGCCCTTGCAGTAGCCCGTAGTCTTGCCGAAGAGCTCCGCCATCATCCTGTCGATGTGGGCGCCCTTGGCGATAGCGTGGCCGTGGCCCCTGTGAGTCGAGGTGATCCAATCCTTTTTAGCCAGATTGGCCATAACCCCCGACGCGATAGCTTCCTCACCAATGTAAAGGTGTACGAAACCCGGGATTCTCCTGTTGAGGAAAAGCTCCTCAACCCTGGACTCGAAAGCGCGGATTCTCACCATTGTTCGCAAGAGACCCAACTTGTCTTCCTTGCTCAGTGCCGCGAATTTATCAGGGAATTCTCGTTTTTGAAACGGCATAGATTCCTCCCGAATATTTGCTTGCAATAATCATGCCGAATAGCTCATATCCGGCCTAAGAGACCGGGAGCTCTGCCGTCCTGTTGTTTTTTATTCTATAGAAAGGGAATAAACGATCCCAAGTGCCCCGGCAGAATAAATTCGGGAGGGCCTAGCTGATACTGTCTTTTCGCATATATTTTCTTATCAACGCGTTTTTAGTTTGACTGTTCCAAAATATGACACTAGAATATCGAAAATGTTCAGAAGTGAGGCAGTGGATGATCCCTTGGCTCAATAGCACAATGACCATCGACACAGAAAAAGAGCACGAGCTTTCAGGAGAAGACAGCATCCTGGCCTTCGACAAGCATCCTATCATTAAAGCATTGATCGAATCGGTGTCCACCGGCGTGCTTGTGCTCGACAAAAACGGCAATGTCGTTCATATCAACAAAATCGGCGCCCAGATCCTGGGCCAGGACCAAGCCCAGGCCCAGGGCAAGCATGTGACGAAAATCGTCGATTTCCGCCCGGTGATCCTCGATGTGCTGGAGAGCGGCCGCGGATATCTCGAAAAGGAAGTGCTCATCCAGAGCCCCAGCCGGGGCAGGCTCCGCTTTATAAAGTCGGCTATTGTCATCAAAGACAAACGATCCAGACTCGTCGGCGTCATCGATACCTTCAGGCTGGTGGAGACCATGAACCGGATTCATCCAAAGGTCGGCAAGGCCAAGGCCAGATATTCTTTTTCCGATATTATTGGAAACCAGCCGGTGTTTCTGGAAGCAATCAACCTTTCCCGCGTAGCTGCCCAGAGCGACGCTCCCGTTCTTATAGAAGGCGAAAGCGGAACAGGCAAAGAAATGTTCGCCCATGCCATACACCAGGCCAGCGCCAGGGCTTCTGGACCTCTTGTCATCGTAAACTGTTCGAGCCTGCCGCATACCCTCATTGAAAGCGAGCTTTTCGGCTACGAGTCCGGCTCGTTCACCGGCGCCAGGAAAGAAGGCTACCAGGGCAAGTTCGAGCAGGCCGACGGGGGCACAATCGTACTGGACGAGATCGGCGAAATGCCCCAGGACATGCAGGCCAAGCTGTTGCGGGTCCTCCAGGATCTGAGCTTTACCAGGATAGGGGGCACGAAGACTATCACCGTAGATACCAGGGTTATCGCTTCCACCAATAAGAAACTCAGAGAGGAGATCCAAAAAGGCAGCTTTAGGGAAGACCTCTATTACCGGCTCAATGTGCTTCGCATCCAGCCTCCGCCCTTGCGGGAGCGGCTGGACGACATACCCTTGCTTGTTTCCCATTTTGTGACAAAGAACGCGCTCCATCACGGCAGGGTAATACCCGAGGTGGAAAAGGCCGTGGTCGCGGCCTTTCAGGAATACCAGTGGCCCGGCAACGTCAGAGAGCTGGAGAATGTCATCGAGCGGGCCATCCTCATTTCCAGGGACAATCGTATAACCATGCGCGAACTTCCCGACTATATCTATACCAGCATCCAGGGAAAACTCCAGGAAAAAAACCCTCCCAGAGCCGAACCCGAACCTGAACCGGAACCGGAGCCGCTGAATCTGGAAAGCGCTGAAAGGCGCCAGGTGGCCAAGGCGCTCAAGGAAGCCGAAGGCAATATCTCGGCCTGCGCGAAGCTACTGGGCATCAGTAGGAACACCCTCTACAGGAAGATGAAGCAGTACTCTCTCTGAGGCAGCAAACAGGATTCCATGGCCGCGGGCTCTCCCTGCTGTGATCGAGCCCGATTACGCATGCCCTTGCATTAAAAAAGGCTGCCCGCCATTCGCGGACAGCCTTTTTCTTTCGATTGTTTCGAGAATACTTCCCCGCCTCAGAACCTTGGCGTATAGAGCCCCGAGGATATGGGCAGCCAGAGGGTAAGCTGCGGGAACAGGGTGATCACCAGCAATGCGAGAATCGATACGATAACCATGGGAAGGACATACTTCACCATTTCGTTGGTGATATTGCTCTTGATGATATTGGCCGTCACGTAGAGATTGACCGCTACCGGCGGGGTTATCTGCCCGATCGCCAAAGCGACTACCATTACGACGCCGAAGAAGAGGGGGTCGATCTGCAGTTTCAGCAGAACGGGGAGTATGATGGGCATGAAGACGTAGGTTATTGAAATCGCGTCCAGGAACATGCCCGAGATGAGCATCACCACGTTTATCAGCAAGAGGAATACCAGCTTGTTGGTGGTAAGGCTCGATACCAGGTTGGCAGCCGCGTCGATAACTCCCAGCGTCGATGCCGCCCAGGAGAAGATGCCCGCCATAGCCACGACCAGCATGACCGTGGCCGAGGCGACCACAGTGTCGGACAGGGCGGAAATGAGTAGCTTGAAAGTGATGGTTTTGTACACGAAGAGGCCGACGAAAAGCGCGTAGAACACGCCCATGATGGCCGATTCCGTCGGCGTCGCTATGCCGGCGTAGATGGAGCCGAGAATGATGACCGGCGCCAGGAGGGACCAAAAGGCGCCGATAAAGGCTTTTCCTATCTCCTTGAGGCTGCCCCGCTGCATCTCGCCCCTGAAGTTGTGCCGCTTCGAACTCAAATAAACGGATAGAATCAGAAATCCACCGACTATCACGCCAGGGACGATGCCACCCAGGAAGAGGGCGCCCACGGATACGTCGGTGAGGTTGCCGTAGACGATAAAGGCGATGGAAGGGGGTATGATGATCGAAAGTCCCGCTCCCGCAGCTATGGCGCTGGCTGAAAAATACTTGTCATAGCCCTGTTTGATCATTGTGGGGATGAAAACCAAGCCCAGCGCGGCCGCCGTGGCCGGACCTGAGCCCGAAATAGCCCCCCAGAAAATGCAGGTTATAACAGCCGCGATAGCCAGACCGCCTGTGGCCCGCCCAACGACGAGGATTACGAACTTCGAAATGCCGTCTACGATCTTGGCCTTTTCCATCAGCACGCCGGCCAGGATGAAGAAGGGTATGGCCACCAAAGGGAATTTGGCGATATTGGCCTCGAAATTCCTGGAGATCATGGCGGTACCCAGATCGAAGTTCAGTATGGCCCCCATGGCTGCCGTGGCCAGGGAAATGCCGATGGGAGTTCCGATGATTAAAAGAACAACAAAAATGCCAAATACAATCAATGCGGCCATTATTTACCTCCTTCGGCGTTAGCGCCGGTGGAGGCTTCGCCATTGCTATTCTTAATTCCCTTTAGGGTGCTCGACACGATTTCTTTGAGAACGAAGAGCGAGAAGACCGGGGTTCCCAGGCTGTAGATCCAGGTGGGGATTCCCAGGGCGTCCGATATGCTATGGTAAAAGGTCATGTTCTTGTAGATTTCTCTAGAGGAGTTATAGATGAGAAAAACGAATATAAC
>JAEZSM010000139.1 GCA_023421875.1 Spirochaetota bacterium
GCCCTGGGGCTTGCCCCGATGATTGAAAGCTCGAAGCCCCAGCGGGTGCGGCGAAGCAGAACCCAGAGAAGTATGGCGATAACGGGAATGAACCAGATGCCCGCGTGAGCCCGGCCGAAAATCCTGGGTAGCCAGGCAGCTTCGACAAAGGGAGCCGAGCCGGGAAATCCGTAGCCCTTGGGATCCCGCCATGGGCCATAGTAGAGGTATTCGGCAAAGAGAATCGCCACGTAGTTGAGCATGAGGGTTACCAGGGTCTCATCCACCGAAAGCCTGGTCTTGAGCAGGCCCGGAATTCCTGCCCAGAGCGCTCCTGCTACAAAGCCTGCGGCGATGCACAGGGGCAGGACCAGGGGGGGCGGCAGGGAAGGGCCGAAGAAGAGGGCCACCCAGGACGCTGCGATGCCTCCTAGCACCAATTGCCCCTCGGCGCCTATGTTCCAGAACCTGAGCTTGAAAGCGAGGGCGACCGAAAGCCCCGTCAAGGCGAGCGGGATGGTCTTGACCAGGGTTTCCGAAAAACCGTTGGAAGAGCCGAAGGCGCCGGATGCCATGGAGGCGAAGGTCTCGAAGGGGTTGGTGCCGGCGATGAGCAGTACAATGCCAGAGAGGAGCAGGGAGATCATGAAGGAAAGGGCGGGGACGGCGAAGAGTATCCCCCGAGCCCTGGATCTTCGTTTTTCGAATACCACTCTCATGCTCCCACCCCCGCCATCAGCAGGCCGAGCGTATCGGACTCAGCTTCCTTGGAGGGCATGACCGCCATGACCCTTCCTTCAAAAAGCACCGCGATCGTATCCGCCACCTGCACGAGTTCGTCGATGTCCTCGGATACGAAAAGAACCCCCAATCCCTGGTCGCGCTGGTCCACCAACTGGCGGCGAACCGATTCTGTGGCTCCGATGTCCAAGCCTCGGGAGGGATACACCGCCACGAGCAGACTCTTGCAGGCGCCGATCTCTCTGGCGAGGATAGTCTTCTGGATATTACCGCCGGACAGAAACTTTAGATGGGTATCCGGCCCTGGGGTCATAATCTTGAACCGCTCGATAAGCTTCTTGGCCAGGGAAGTTATACGCTGGGGAATCAGGAATATGCCTTTGGACAAGGGCGGCTTGCGGTATTCCTTCATGGCCAGGTTGGAGGCCACGCTTAGATCGCCCACCGAGCCGACCGAAGCCCTGTCCTGGGGAATGTGGGCCACCCCTGCCTTGATCATGACGATGGGCGAACTCTGGCTCATGTCCCTCTCATCCAGCCAAAGGCTTCCGGACTCCAGCTTTCTCAAGCCCGTGATCACTTCTGCCAGTTCCTTCTGGCCATTGCCCGCCACTCCTGCTATACCCAGGATCTCCCCTGAGCGGATTTCCAGGCTTACTTCCTTGAGGGCGTTCAAGCCTCTGTCATCCTTTGCGCAGGCCTTTTCCAGCCTAAGGATCGTCTTCCCCGGCGAAAATGTTTTTTTCTCGATCGAAAAAAGCATTTCCCTACCCACCATGAGGCGGGCGAGCTCGGGAGGGCTGGTCGATGCGGTGGAAAGCCCGGCGACGAGCTTCCCTTTTCGCAGCACCATCACCCGGTCGGAGAAATTCATCACCTCCTCCATTTTATGGGTGATGAAGATCGCCGATTTTCCCTCGGTTTTCATGAGCCTGATCACCTTGGCCAGCTCTGCGGACTCCTGGGGAGTCAGGACAGCGGTAGGTTCATCCAGAATGAGTATTTCTGCCTTCCTGTAGAGAAGCTTTAGAATCTCCACCCGCTGCTGCTCTCCCACAGAAAGCTGCCAGATGGAGGCATCGGGCTCTACCTTGAGATTGTAGCGCTCCGAGAGCTGAAGCAGCTCTGAGCCGACTTTTTTCATGTCCAGAACCAAAGGCTGGTTCTTCATGCCGAGAATGATATTCTCCAGCACGGTCATGGAATCCACCAGTTTGAAGTTCTGATGCACCATGCCTATGCCCAGGGCTTGGGAATCCCTGGGTCCCTCAATGGAGACCTTTTGGCCCCGGACTTCAATTTCCCCGGCATCGGGCCTGTAGAGTCCGCAGAGGATATTCATGAGGGTGCTCTTGCCAGCCCCGTTCTCTCCCAGTAGTGCTAAAACCTCGCCGGGTTGGAGCTCCAGGTCGACGCAGTCGTTGGCCTGCACGCCTGGAAATGCCTTGGATATCCCTTTCATGAGCACAAGGGGCTGGGAGTTGCTTTCTTCTATCACGTTTAATCCGTTCTCCGGGTATTCAGGTAGGATGCGAGCCCCTGAGGGGCTGTTTAAAAACGAGTCGTCCGGTCCCGGAGCCCGGTGTTGGGCCGCGGGGGCCGGACGGTTGTCGATGATAGTTGCTTACTGAACCTTGCCGACCACGCCTTCCACAAACCAGTCCATGCCGAGCTGGGCACCGTCGGGCACAACCTGGCCCGCGGCATAGACGACCTTGCCGCCCTGATCCTTGAGGGGGCCTGAGAAGATGGACCAGCCGCCCAGGATCTTTTTCTTGGCAGCCTCAACTTCGGCCACTACAGAAGCGGGAACCTTGGGGCTGATGGAAGAGAGCTTAGCGACGCCGTCCTTGAGTCCGCCCCAGTATTCGTGGGTCTTCCATGTACCGTCCAGGGCCTTCTGAATGGTGTCGATATAGTAGGTGCTCCACTCCCAGACTGCCGATGCCAGGACCGAATCGCCCACGAACTTGCCCATGTCGGAGTCGTAGCCGATGGAGTACTTGCCCCTCTCCTGGGCTGCCTTCTGGGGTTCGGTGGTATCCTGGTGCTGGGCGATAATGTCTGCGCCCTCATCCAGAAGAGCAACCGCTGCCTCGCGTTCTTTAACAGGGTCATACCAGGTGTTGGTCCAAACGACCTTGACCTGCGCCTTGGGATTGACCGACCTGACGCCCAGAGTGAAACCATTAATGCCCCGGACAACTTCGGGAATGGGGAAGGCGGCGGCATAGCCGATGATGTTGGACTTGGTCATGCGGCCGGCGATGATGCCCGTGAGATAGCGGGCTTCCTCGATGCGTCCGAAGTAGGTGGCCATGTTGGGGGCTGTCTTGTAGCCCGAGCAGTGCTCGAAGATCACCTTGGGGAAATCCTTGGCCACCGCGAAGGTAGGATCCATGTAGCCGAAGCTGGTGGTGAAAATCATGTCAGCGCCTTCTTTTTTGTCCTTACCAAAACCCTGCAACGCTAGCTGGCGGATGACGCGCTCCGCATCGGGGCCTTCGGGCACGTTCTCGACGTAGTTTGTCTCGATCTTGCTGCCGAAGTGTTGCACCGCGGCCAGGCGGCCCCGGTCTTGCTCGTAGGTCCAGCCCATATCGCCCGGGGGGCCGATATAGACAAAGGCAATCTTAAGCGGCTTCTTGGCCTGCGCCGCCAGGGGTGCGGCCAGACTGAAGGCAAGTGCGAGTACTAAGACTCCGAGAATCAGCTTTTTCATCGACATCTCCTTACGCGTCTTCGGATGGTCTGAGGCTTCTTGGACCCTCGGGCGAGGGAATCCACCTGAGAGCCATACTACCTTTACGCGAAAGGCGATGTCAATTTGATTCTACTGGGTGATCCAGGATTGTTCGGCGCCTTTTACCGATTTAGCGGCGGAAAGCCATTTGGAAGCTTCGGCTCTGGAGGGGTAGGGGCCGACCCTTACATTGTACCTGCTCTTGCCGTCCACTTCCTTGACTTGAATAGCCACGGGAAGGTCTTTCTGCTCGAACAGCGACTTTAAGGCCTCGGCGTTGTTTTTAACCGAAAAACTGCCGGCCTGGATCCAGTAGTCGCCCGAAGCGGGGGCGCTCTTGGTCGCGGTTGGGGCCACAGGCGCGGTTGCCGCGGGTTTTGTGGCCGCGGGCTTTGCCACTGTGGTGCTCGTGGGCTTAGGCAGCGTGGTGGTCGTTGGGCTCACCACAATAGTCGTGGGACTCGAGCTGGATGACTGAGCTGCTTCCGGGTTGGAAGGCTCGTTGCCATAGACGATAATTATGTCCCCTGCGCTGGTTGTCTGGGTAGTCAGGCTGTCCTGGGGGGCGTCGGCCAGGTAGTCGGAAGGGTTCTCCTGCCGGGCCTCGGTCTTGCCGTCGATGGAAAAAGGCGCGGCGGCATCACCCTTTCCGGGTGAGAACAGAAAAAACGCGGCAAGGACCACGATAAGCGCGAAAAAGCTGACCCCTAAGGCCAGCCAGAGTACTTTCCTGGATTGTTCGGACATGCGAAGGATCCTCCATCCAAGAGTATCGGCGCATGAAACGCTCGGGTATAGGTGTTTTTATCCTAGATGCCGAACTCCGCCAGGGTTTCGGTGATCGCGAGCTTCAGCGCCAGCCGATCCTTGGTGTTCTGAATGAAAACGACGGGCGGCTTGCCCAGGGGGCGGAGCTTCCACAGCGGGCGCTGGCGGGCGATTCTTTTCAGGAAGGCCGGCAGGCTCAGCCCGTCTCGACTGCGCGCCCTGCGGTAGCGTACCAAGAGAGGGGCTTGGATCTCTATTACCAAGTCGCAGCGAGAAAGCTGCGGAAAGCGGTAGAGGAGGGCGGCGTTGATGCAGGGTTTGGGCGAGAGCATGAGTTCTTCGTCCAAAAGCTCGAGCATGGCCGGATGTACGATTGCCTCGTGGCGTCCCAGGGTTTCGGGATCGGCGAAGACTATCGCGCCCAGCGCCTTGCGGTCGATTCCGCCCTGGGAATTCAGTATTCCGGAGCCGAAGGCTTGGACAAGGGCGTCGGTTTTAGCTTCCAGGGCTCTGTGGCCGAGCGTGTCGACATCGATGACCCGGAATCCAAGCTCCTGTATGCAGAGGGCCGCTTCGTTCTTGCCGGCACAGTATCCCCCCGTAAGACCGATGATCGTGCCCATCAGTGCATGTCGCCCCAGGAAAAGGCCGCTTCGAGGCTTACCTTGAGGGGTATTGCAAGGCTGGCCGCGCCTTCCATCTCTTCCCTGATCAAAGCCGAAGCTTTTTCGACGCTGGGTTCGGGCACTTCGAAGAGCAGCTCGTCGTGGACTTGCAGGAGCATAGCCACCTCGGGGGCTTCCGTTCGCAGCCGCTTTTCCACCCGCAGCATGGCCAGCTTTACGATATCAGCCGCCGTACCCTGGATGGGCGTGTTCACCGCCACACGCTGGGCAGCCTGGCGCTCGTTCTTGTTCCGGGAATTAATGGCCGGTATGCGCCGCCTGCGCCCGAAAAGTGTTGTCGTGTAGCCTGTTTTTTCAGTTTCGGCAATGGTCTTCTGGATAAATGCCGCCACTCCCGAATAGGTACCGAAATATGTTTCGATAAAACTCTGGGCCCTGGCGTTTGGGATTCCCAGGTCTCTGGCCAGACGGAAGGCGCTCATTCCGTAGATGACCCCGAAATTGATTGTCTTAGCCACCCTGCGGTGCTCGGCGCTCACGTCTTTTTCGTCTATGGCGAAAATGAAGGCCGCCGTGCGGCGGTGCACGTCCACCCCTTCCCTGAAGGCCGCCGACAGATTCTCGTCCCCGGACAGATGGGCCATGACCATAAGCTCGATCTGGGAGTAATCGGCGGAAATCAGCCGATAGCCCGGAGCGGCGGTGAAGGCTGCGCGGATACGCCGACCCTCCTCGTCCCGAATGGGAATGTTCTGCAGGTTGGGATCCTTGCTGGAAAGCCTGCCGGTGGCGGCTCCGGTCTGGATATAGGTGGTGTGGACCCTGCCTTCAGGCGAACGCTCGGCCAGCTGGGCAAGGGTGTCCACATAGGTGTTCTTGAGCTTGGCCAAAAGACGCTGGCGCAATATGAGCTGGGGCACGGGATCCAGTGGGGCCAATTCCTCCAGCACCGAGGTGTCGGTGGAATACCCGGTCTTGGTCTTTTTCTGGGGGGGAAGCTTGCGCTCGGTAAAGAGCACCTCCTGCAACTGCTTGGTAGATGCGAGATTGAACTCGTGGCCCACGAGCTCCCAGGCTTTTCGCTCGATCTGTCCGAGCTCCTTTTCCAGTTCTAGTCCGTATGAGCGGAGCTGGGTTGAGTTGACCACGATACCCCGGGCTTCCATTTCAGTGAGAATCGGAACGAGGGGCATCTCCATGGTGTAGAATATTTCCTCGAGCCCCTCTTTGGCCAGTTCTTTCTTGAATTGCCGATACAGGCGGAAGGTGAAATCCGCGTCTTCACAGGCATAGCGCGTTGCGTGATCTATGGTTACCGAATCGAAACCAAGTCCTTTTTCCACAACGTCTTTAAATGACAGGCCGCTCAGTCCGAGTATTCTGTAGGCGACGCTTTCGAGGGAGAAGGACATGGATTCGGCGTCGAGAATCCACGCCGCGACCATGGTGTCGAATATTTCGTTTTTTACCTTGAGTCCTAAATTATTGAGTATGTGTAGATCGTATTTTATATTGTGACCAACAATGCGCGATTTTGAACTAAATAGTCTTGAAAGATGACGTTGCGCGATTTCTATTGAGACAGTTGGGGAGTCGGGCGAGCGTAATGGAATGTAATATGCCTGGCCGGGGACAAGGGAAACGGAAAAGCCGACTATTGAAGCGGTCAACGCGTCCAAATTGTCCGTCTCTGTGTCAAGGGCAAAGGCTTCTGCAGCTACGCAACGGTCGACAAGCTCGGCAAGCCCGGCTTCGTCGATTATCGTGTAGTACTCAGACTCCGTTTCTGCTCCAGCGATCCCGAGGTCACCGGGTTTTTCTGCGAAGGTTTCCTCGGCTGCGGTTCTATTATCATCCGGAGGTAGTGTGTCGAAGAGCGCGCCGATCGCGGTTGTATTCTCCTGGCGAGCTTCGCTGGGCTCCTCAGCTGCGGTCGATGCTTTTGCGGTCTCCCCGACGGTTCCCTTTTCAGGGGAATCAGCATTTTTTTGCAGCATCGCCGACGCCGAGAGCAGGCTTCTCATGCCTTCCCGCTGAAAGAGCGGGGAAGCGGCGTCGCGATCCAGCGCTTCGAGCCTAAGATCGTCAAGACTCTCCAAGCCCAGGTCGATTCTGTTCGAGAGTCTGATAAGACTTTTAGACAGTTCCGCGTCCGCCCTGCCGGCTTCCAGCTTAGCCCGCAGGGAGTCGGGTTTTATTTCATCCAGCCGAACGTAAATTTCTTCAAGATTCTCATAGCTAGAGAGCAGCTTCAGCGCTGTCTTGTCCCCTATGCCCCGGACTCCGGGCACATTGTCCGATGCGTCCCCCGTGAGGGAGAGGAAATCCAGGATGCGCTCGGGACCGACGCCCCATTCATTCTCCACGGCGCTTGAGTCCAGTTCCTTGAAGCCAAAACCTTCCTGGGGCCGAAGGGCTTTGACACTGCCGCCAACGAGTTGCAGAAGGTCCTTGTCGCCGGAAACGACATAGCACTCCCTGCCAGCCTCGCGGCAGCTGGTGGCAAGGGTGGCGATGATATCGTCGGCTTCGTATCCCTCCTGGCGGAGGCTGGGAACCTTTAAAGCATGGAGGATCTCCTCCACCAGGGGTACCTGTTCGATCAAATCCTCCGGCGTTTTCTGCCGGGTCGCCTTGTAGGCTTCGTACATCTGGTGCCTGAAGGTTTTACCCTTGGGGTCGAAAACAGCGGCAAAGGCCTTGGGCTTGCGCTGCTCGAAGAGGGAAAAAAGAAAGCGGAAAAATCCGAAGGCGGCGGAGACATTTTTGCCTTCGGGATTGCGCAGGGGGCGGGACAAAAAAGCAAAATACGATCGGTAGATGATGGCGTATACATCTAAAAGATATAAGGCTGGCGCTTTTTGATCTTCCATCAGCGTCCCTTCTTAGATTCTTCGTACGCTTCGACAATCTGAAAGGCCGCGTTGATCCGTGTGCTCGTCTCGGTAGCCTTTTTTAAAGCCTCGGGGGAGGATGAATTGCGGTCCGGGTGGTAGGTGAAGAGTAGTTTCTTGTAGGCGGCTTTGACCTCTGCAAAAGGGGTGTAGGGCTTGAGACCGAGGTAGGCGTAGGCCTGCTCGATCACCGCAGCGGTCTGCTCTCCGCCGGTCTGCGCTCCGTAGCGGCGGCGCTGTTCTTCCCTGGCCCTTTGCTCCCGCTGGGTCTGGGATCTCCGTTCCTCGGCTTCGCGGCGCTCGGTCTCGGTCTTGCTCGTGTCCAGATAATCGTCCAGCTCGGCCATGGCGGCGTCCAAGTCTGGATCGCCGTAGCTTTTGAACGAGGGGCCGCGTCCCCGGGGCGCCGAGGTTGCCGCCCCGGAATTGACCCAGGCCTTAACCAGGCGTTCGAGACGATCGAAAATCTGATCCACTTGAGAGCTCCTTGCGATGCTGAGGCTTTTGTTACTCTATCCTGAGAGACTCTGGCCCCGCAACACCCGGTACTCTTTCTCCACTGTGGCAGGTCCGTTAAAGGCGATCTTTCGGCAGCTCGGCCGCAGGCTTTTCGGCATATACAATTTTACGAATCAATGTATAGTATTGGTGTAAGAACGCTATGGGAAATGAAAAACACATCGATGTCAGTGTTGCGGTAATCGGCGGGGCCAATATCGACATCCAGGGCCAATCATACGCCCGATTCCGCCTAGGGGACTCCAATCCGGGAAGGATAAGCACGGCATTCGGCGGCGTAGGCAGGAACGTTGCCGAAGCCTGCACTCGCCTTGGACTCAAAGCCAGCCTGATCACGGTCTTCGGGGCCGATGCCGAGGGCCGGCAGATGGAGGCGGACTGCAGGGCAAATGGCCTGGGCACAGACTGGAGTCTGCGCTGGGACGGACCGAGCGCCCGGTACATCTGTGCCCTGGATTCGGACGGCTCCCTGGCTGCGGCCGTTGCCGATATGGAAGCCATGGACGCCCTCTCTCCTGAAAAGCTGGAGCCTGCAGTCCAGGCATTGGACCATTCTGCCTGCATTGTGGTCGACACCAACATACCGCCCGAGAGCATCGCCTGGCTTTGCCGTCGTTATGGAAGAAAGAGCGGCATCCTTAAAGGCACCCCAAGACCGCTGCTCTTTCTTGATACGGTTTCGGAGACGAAGGCAGCCAAGGCCCAGGGACTTTTCGGCGAGTTTGACTGCATAAAGCCGAACATGGCGGAAGCCAGGGTCATGGCAGCTTTAGGAACCGGGACAGGGCTCCCCGACGAGGCTCTCCGATTCTTGCCCGAAGGAGGGCTGAAAGCCCTGACGCGGCGTATCGAAAGCCTTGACCAGCTCCCCGGAGAGCTCTACGTCTCCCTCGGGCCTTTGGGTATGTACTATTACGCGGGAGCACAGGAGGGCACTGTAGCCCTGCCGCCCGAGGAGTTGCGTCCTGCGGTGCGCAACCGTTCGGGAGCCGGGGACTGCGCCTTGGCGGGCCTGGTCTGGTCCAGCCTAAGAGGTTTTCGGCCCCTGGAGAAGGTGCGCTATGCCTTGTCGGCAGCTCTGCTGGCCGCGGCATCGTCCTTGCCGGTGCCCGAGGACTTGGATGAGAAAAAACTGAATGATCTGGCCGCGCTGTTCGCGGCAAGGGAGCTGGAACTATGAATAAGTATCTTTCTTTCAGCGACGAAGTGGGCGCCGCGCTCGGGGCTGGCAAGCCCGTGGTAGCCCTGGAGTCGACGATAATAAGCCACGGCATGCCCTGGCCCAAGAATCTCGAGACGGCCTTGGCCGTGGAGGAACTGATACGGGACTGCGGGGCGG
Organism: Spirochaetota bacterium; assembly: GCA_023421875.1. Lineage (GTDB taxonomy): Bacteria > Spirochaetota > Spirochaetia > Treponematales > Rectinemataceae > UBA2256. Next base: position 9,610 of record JAEZSM010000139.1, read on the forward strand.
TGCCCGCCACGGTGGCTGTGGTGGAAGGCAGACTCTGCGCCGGCCTTGCGCGGCCCCAGCTGGAAGCCCTTGCCAAGGCAGGCCCCGGGGTGACCAAAGCTTCGCGTCGAGACTTTCCCAGGCTCCTGGCCTCGGGCGGCACCGGCGCCACCACCGTGGCGGGCACGATGATCGTGGCCTCCCTGGCCGGAATCCGCATCTTCGCCACAGGAGGCATGGGGGGGGTGCACCGCGGCGCAGAATCCAGCTGGGATGTCTCCGCCGACCTAGAGGAACTGTCCAAGACCAGCGTCTGCGTGGTCTGTGCCGGAGCCAAGTCCATACTGGACCTGCCCAAGACCCTGGAATACCTAGAGACAAAGGGTGTCCCTGTGATAGGGTACAGAACCAGGGAACTGCCAGCTTTTTATACAAGCCGTTCGGGGCTTCAGCTGGAGGAGAGCGTTGAGAGCCCGGAAGAGGCCGCCGCCCTTATCCACGCCAAGTGGGCTGCGGGCTTGGAAGGCGGCCTTGTCATCGCCAATCCGATTCCGGAAGAATACGAGATGGAGCCCGAGGTGATCGAGCCGGTGATCCAGCAGGCTATAGCCGAAGCTCAGAGCCGGGGAATAGCGGGAAAGCGCCTTACGCCCTTCCTTCTGGAAAAGATCGTTGAGATCAGCGAAGGCGACAGCCTGGAATCCAACATTGCCCTGGTCATGAACAACGCCAGGCTTGCCGCAGCAGTGGCTTCGGCATATTCGGCGATCGGGCGATAGTCCGATGCGTGGCGCTGGAGATTCGAAACTTTCAACACGTTGAGGAGGGAACCGTGAAACTGCTGCGTTTGCTGCACGAAGGAAAAGAGCGTTACGGCCGTGTGGAGCGAGGAGAGGTCCAGCTCTTGGAAGGAAGCCCCTTTACGAGCCTCAAGGAAGGCGAGGCAAGACTCGAGCTTTCCAAGGCTCGGCTCTTGGCCCCTGTTCTCCCCAGCAAGGCTCTCTGCATTGGGTTGAATTATAAAGACCATGCCAAGGAATTCGACCTGCCCATACCCACGAGCCCAGTGGTGTTCATCAAGCCCCCAAGCGCGCTTTTAGCCCCCGGCGCAGAAATCGTCAGGCCAGCCATATCCCGGCGAGTGGATTTCGAAGCCGAGCTGGTCGTCGTCATCGGTAAAAAAGCCAGGCATGTGTCGGCATCGCAGGCGTACAATTACATTCTCGGCTACACCTGCGGCAATGACGTAACCGCCAGGGACCTCCAGCCCAAGGACGGACAGTGGACCGTCGCCAAGTCTTTCGATACCTTCATGCCCCTGGGACCCTGGATCGAAACCGATCTGGATCCTTCCAACCTGGTCGTGACAGCCTACC
>JAEZSM010000188.1 GCA_023421875.1 Spirochaetota bacterium
GATGATGTCCTCATCGGCATAAGCCAATCCGGAGAAACGAAGGACCTTGTGGACGTGTTCGCCGAGGTGAAGGATAAATTCCCCGCTGTACGGCGCGCCAGCCTGGTCAACAACGAAAGTTCGCGGCTTGCCAGGGAGCTCTCGGATTTTTACCTGCCCATGCTCTGCGGCCCCGAGATAGCCGTGGTGGCGACAAAATCCTTCATTAGCCAGCTCGCCCTGCTCTACGTGATCGCAGCGAGCCTTGCGCTGCCGGAAGAAGAGATTGCCGCAACCTTGGCGGCGGCCAGGGACATGATGGCGGAAAGCCTTGCGTTATCGGCGAAGGATGTGGAAGACGCGGCGCAGAGGCTCTATGCGCGGCCGTCCATCCACGTACTCGGCACCAATCTGCTTGGACTCGCAAAGGAAGGGGCTCTGAAAATCAGGGAAGTGACGCTCAATCACACCGAGGGCGGAGAGGCGGCGGAATTTAAGCACGGTCCGAACACGATTCTGGGAAGAAACAGCATCCTTTCCCTGGCCGACCTGGAAAGTTTTTTGGATTCCTACCGCGCGCTGGCCGCAAAGCACCCGCCCGAGGAGCGGGCTGCGGCCAGGGAAATTTTAAAGGCCAATCCCTCGCTAATCGAGGAATTGCCAAGCGGCTACCCCCTCATCTTCCTCTGCGCGCCGGACGAGAGGGATGCAAGGATTACCATAAGCCAGATCCATACCCATAAAATTCGAGGGGCGGACATACTGCTCTTCGCCGAACGCCGCCAGGACCTCGCCCTCGCTGTCGCGGGCAAGCCTGCGGGGAACAAGGACTACTGGTCACGCTACATCGAGATCCCCATGAGCGGAAAACCCTGTCTCTTCGTATTCGGCGCGACCATCTTGCTTCAGTATCTAGCCTATAGAATGTCGGTGTTGAAGATGGAGTGGCTGGACGAGATAGGAATTCAGGGACACGGAGTTCACCCCGACGTGCCGAAAAACGTCTCCAAGTCCATCACGATCGAATAGCCGGCCTCCTATTTCCCGTATCGTGCGGCGAAGAACGCATCCAAGGTTGGCCTGAGGGTTGGATCTTCGGCGGCATTGCGCAGAATAGCCTCCAGATAGCCGGCAGGATCTCCTGTATCCAGGCGCTGGCCTTCGGTTCTCGTAAAGACGACCTTGTTTCGTTCTATCATTTTATCCAGGGCATAGCTGTGAAAATATTCGCCCTTTTCGTGGCGCTTCCATCCTTCGTCGAGCCACTGGAAAAATTCGGGAGTGTAGAGGTAGCGTCCGATGGAGACTTCATGGCTGGGCTCGCTGCCGGCTTTGGGTTTTTCCACGAAACCCCGAACGCCCAGGCCGTCAGGAGCCGGGTCGACAACGCCATAGCGCGAAACGTCGCCGGGCTCAAGGATCGTTGCCAAGACACACTTTTCGGTTTTTTGGTACAGCTCGATGAGTTGGGCAGCCAGGGGGCGACCTCCGGTAACCAGATCGTCCGGATAGGCCACGACGCAGGCTTCGTCGCCCAAAAGCGGCCGCACCTGCAGCAGGGCATGGCCGGTTCCGCGCATCTGTGTCTGGCGCACGAAGGAGATGTGCGCCGTGGGCGGCTGTATGAGGGCGAGCTTGTCCTTCTTGCCTTCCCTGGCAAAAAGCTCTTCCAGTTCCACTTCCCTGTCGAAATAGTCCTCCAGGGCTTTTTTTCTTCTTGAGGTGATAATGACAATATCTTCGATCCCGGACTGGACGAACTCGTCAACGATAGAGGCGATGCTCGGCTTGACGCCCAGCGGAAGCATTTCCTTGGGGACTGTCTTGGTGACGGGCAAAAAGCGGGTGCCGTAGCCGGCTGCGACGATTATTCCTTTCATGCCTCGATTCTAGCCTCTGCTGTCATTTTGGACAAGCTTGGGCTTGTCCTGGACGCCGGCGGCGCACCATCGGTTCTTGCCTAGATTCTTTGCCCTGTACATCTCCGCATCGGCGCTGCGCAGGGTGGCTGAGAATTCATCCTGGGTAGAAGGCGACTCTCCCGTGCAGCTGGCTATACCCATGGAAATAGTGAAATGCAGGGTGGAGCTTCCTGCGGAATCTTCGCTGCCGCTCCACTGGAGTGATCGGTCTTCATCCTGCGGAGCTTGTCCATTGTCTTTTCCAGTCTGATTGTCAGGAAGCGCCAAAGCAAGGGACTTCGCCTCCGCGACCAGGCGCTCGGCCAGGAAACAGGCGATCTTCAGGGGGCAGGAGCGGAGGATGATTAAAAACTCATCGCCCCCGGTTCGCACCACGTAATCATAGGACCTGATGTTCCTCATGGCCATGCGCACCAACTCTTTCAGGACAGCATCGCCGGTTTCATGGCCGAAACGATCGTTGATCCGCTTGAAGTCGTCGATATCGAATACCAAAAGGGAATAGGGTTTGCTAAGGTTTTCTGCGAGGAGCGGCAGGAGCTTCCTGTTATAGCAGCCAGTCAGCTCGTCGCGCAGGGCTTCCTCGCGGAACGCGGCCGCCCTGCTCCGCTCGAAGGCCAGGTCTTTGTACTGCCTGAGGGAATCGAGTACGACAAAGGCGCAGGAGGTGAGGGCCAGGACTATAAAACCATAGTGGGAGATGAGAATAAAACCGTCGGGGCGAAGAATGACCATTACCACGATATCTCTGCCGGCGCTCAAGAAAACCACCAGGACGCCAAAGAAGAGGGCCGACAGTTCTCCGGTTTTAGCTGCATGTCGCAGTACCTTGTAAAGCAGATACAGCAGCGAGGGAATAAAGCCTAGGAAGGTAATGCTGTAGAGTCTTTTTATTGCCACGATATCGCCGGGGTAGACGATGACCAGTATGAAGCAGGCAATTTGAAGAGCGGAAAATGCTTTAGCCGTGAGGCTTATGTGTTTGCCTAACAGGCGTAGATACGCTATCGTAAAACAGGCAACGCTGAAATGCCGCAGTGAAACCACCAATTTCTTGAACGCCACCAGGCTCATGGGCAACCGCTCTATGTAGACGAAATCCATAAGAAAGATGCTTACAGCCAAGCCGGCAAGGCCCAGAAGCAGATTCGCCCAGCGACTTTGCTCATTAAAAAAGCCCATGCTCAGCACGATGAGCGACACTATGATGATGCACCCAATCGAAAGCCAGATGGAATAGTTGGTGAAAAAGTCGAGGAGGAAAAGTCTCGCGGAATTGGTATCGGCATCCACAACGTAGGGGAAGGCGACGATGCCCGCTTCATAGGTTCCCTGAATGCGGACTTCCAGGAAATGCTCGCCGGGAAGCGCCAGTTCCGGAAGGCAGAACTGATGTACAGAGTTCCATATGCTGGACTGTCCCGATACAGGATCTCCCCGGGTCCCGAGTTTTTCGCCGTCGAAAAACAACTCCAGCGAGCTGCCGGAAATCTGGGGAAAAACCAGCACCTTCCTGGCCGCGGTTTTCCTTTCTTCCGGAAGAACGAGGCGAAGCATGAAATCATATTCGCCGCTTATAAAATCGGGGTCTCCTCCCGAAGAGAGAAGGAGGGGTAGGCTTTCCTGACCCAGCAGGATTCCGTCCCTGAAGACGCTCACCTCGGGTTCGACGAGCAGGGCGTTTTTCGGCGGCCTATAGGCGAGGATGAATACTTCCAGAGCGGCGAACACTGCTAGGAGCAAAACAATATAGAGTGCAGTTTTCCGCTTTTTGACCGAGCCAGCGCTACCGCGGTCCAGAAGCTCGAATCTCATACCCGCCCCAATTTCTCGGGAAGCTGCTTGGCCACAAGATCGTCCAAGCCCAAACCTGCCAGGGTCTCAGGCTCTGGAAATCCGCTCTCCGCGTTCCAGCCCATGAATTTCCAATGCAGGGCTACTTTTTCGGCCAAGGGAAAGCTTTTACCCTGAAGCGGTCCGTCCTGAAGCGGAGGTTCCCCGTACAGTCTTCCCGGAAGCATGGTCGACCTGGGATCCAGACCCTGCTTGATGTTGAAAAGCTGGCGGAGCGTTTGTGATCGCCGTCCCATTTCCATATACTCGTCGGGGCTCAGGTTTCTGCCGGTGGCAGCATTGAAAAAATTGAAAAGGTTCCAGGATTCTATGCCCGCCAGCATGGCGAAAAGACAGCCTCCGGCCATGTCGGCCACCTGCTTGTAGAGTGTGCCGGCCACACTTTTGAGGGCTTCTTCCTCCGTCGCCTTTGCTTCTATGGAGCGGGGATAGGC
>JAEZSM010000014.1 GCA_023421875.1 Spirochaetota bacterium
TTTTAAGGCTCCGCGGCCGCAGGTATTTTCGCCGCCCCCGATCTGGACTCAGGCCTTGTGCACGTTGACGTTGCCCTTGAGCTCGGCTCCCTCGTGGATAGCCAACTCCTTGGCCTTAATGTTGCCCTCTATGAGGGCCTGGGATTTGAGCACTATTTTCGTGGCCGATTCCAGGTTTCCCGTGACGCTCCCGTCTATTTCGACACGCTCGGCTTTGATGTTGCCCCGGACCAGTGAATTCGCTTCCAAGACTACCGCCGAGCTGGAGACAATGTCGCCGTCGATGCTGCCACCCTCTACCAGAAGGGATCGAAGATTGAGGTTTCCCTCAATCTTGCCCCGCAGGAGAATATCCCCTTCGCTGAGCACATCGCCCTGTACCGTTCCTTCAATAAGTATATTAGCCTGGGACTGGATACTGCCTTTTATGACCATGTCCTGGGTTACAACCGCAAGGGGCGATGAGGATTCGGGTTTCCATACCGTCGGTAGGGCGCCTCCCGAGAGACCGAAGCGGCCGCTGAAATCCTGGGATCCCTCGGCAAAAACACCGGAAGAGCTCCGGACTTCCTCTTCTCCGAGGCTGGTGGCACTCTGCTCCTCGGCGTTTCCCTCGTCACTCTGCTTCAGACCTATGAGTTCCTCAACAGCCTTGGAAAAATTCCCGCGTCTTTTCACGTTGATCCTCCTCATCGTCGTCTACTGTCTAAGCTACCCTATGCGCATGGACTCCGCAAGTATTTATTATTTCTCCAATTGAAGCAGCTCCATGACAGCTTTTCAGTCTGGATAGATGAACATGGGCGGCTTGACCGAATTGTCCAAGGCTTTAAATACGTAGCCTTCCTTGGAGAGAATGTCGATGATTGGTCCGAGGGCTTCGGCGAGCACCTTTTTGTCGTTATCGTGCATAAGAACGAAGGATGGCCCCCAACAGAGCCGGACGCCGTTCACCACGTTGTCGATAATACTCTGGGTTGTGGCATCGGAGGTGGCGTCCCCTGCGCTTACGTTCCAATCGTAGTAGATAAAACCCCGTCGCAAGATTTCCGCTACCATGGACTGGTAGTTTTCCAGATTGAAAATATTGATGGAGCCCCCGGGAAATCGGAGGATCTCCGGCGCATTACCGGTTTCGGCCTTTATATAAAGATAATTCCTGTAAAAATCGTCCAGTAGGTTTTCAATATTTTCGTAGATTACATTATAGCGGTGGGAGTAGCTGTGCATGCCCACCGCATGGCCTTCCTCAGCCATGCGCTTGAGCTGATCGGTCAGGCTTCTAGTGGATTTTCCGTTAACAAAAAAGCTGGCGGTTACACCTTTCTTTTTTAGAATGTCCAGAAGGGCCGCCGTCCCCTCCGAGGGACCGTCGTCGAAGGTGAGGAAGACGGTCTTATCGCTTACCAGGTCGGCGTTAAAACCGTAAAAGGAGGACTTGAAATCGGGATAGAGCATCTGATAGCCGAGGACAGGAGCTTCCCGGACGATGCCCGCGGGTTCGAGCTCAGTGGCGCCCACCGTTACGGCATCGTCGGGAAAGAATTGGGTCGAATCCAGCCTTTCTTCGAGGCTCCTGTTTTTTGCCAAAAGAAGTGCGCTGAACCCTGTGGAGAGCAGGATTGTCAAGCCAAGGGCAAGCAGTATGAGACGTTTGTAAAAGCCTACACTTTTTGCGCTCACGATTCTCCCATTCCCTTGTCTGGTTTAGATATGAATCGCCCTCCCCATGCCTGCCTTGGCGGCTTCCATTATCCCCTCTGACAGGGTCGGATGGGCGTGGATCATCTGAGCGAGTTCTTCCAGGGTAAGTTCGGCACAGCTGGCCAAAAGAAGCTCGTGCACGAGCTCGGTAGCTCCAGCTCCCACCACTGAGGCTCCCAGCACTGCCCCCGAGTCTGGGGCGAAAACTATCTTTACCTGGCCTTCCGGAGCCTCGGTGGCTACGGCCTTGCCGATTGCCCTGAAGGGGAAGCGGGCGAGCTCGTAGCGGACAGCCATATCCTGGGCTTTTTTCTCCGAGAGGCCGAAGGAAGCCACCTCGGGATGGCAGTACACGCCACTGGGGATGGTGTAGGGATTGATCTTCGTCTCAGCCGGAGCTTCGGTGCCCAATAAAACCTGCCCTATCCGCTCCGCGGCGATCTCGCCCGACTTGGATGCCACATGGGCCAGCTGGGGATGGATGCAGATATCTCCGATCGCATAGACCCCCTCGGCGGAGGTTTCGTAGTAGTCGCCGGTTTCGATATAGCCTCGGTTCATACGGAGCCCTAGGGCTTCCAGGCCGATGTTGTCGGTGTTGGGAGTCCTGCCGATGGATACTAAAAGCTTATCCGAGAGTATCTCGGTCTTGGTTCCATCCTTGAGCTGCACATGGAGCACTGTTCCCGACTTGGTCACCTCGGCTTTTTCAGCCTTGGCCGAGCAATGGATCGTCACACCCCGGTCGGCAAAGGCTTTTTCCACGACTTTGGCGGACTCTGGATCTTCGAGGGGAAGTACCTGGTCCATGAGTTCCACCACCGTGACCTTGGTGCCGAAGGAAGAAAGTATATAGGCGAACTCCATGCCTATGGCTCCGGCGCCGAGGATGGTCATGCTCGCGGGCAGGGTTTCAGAGAGAAGCATACCCGTGGATGACAGGATTTTATCCTCATCGATCGAAAAGCCTGGAAGATTCCTTGGTCTGGAGCCTGTGGCCAGGATGATTGCCTTGGCCGATACGAGGTTCTGCTCCCCGTCTTTTTCCACCAGAACACTACGGGAATCCTTAAGGGTCCCCTGGCCGGGGATCAACTCGATCTTGTTTTTCTTGAGTAGATACTGAATGCCTTTTGAAAGCCGCTCGGCGGCCATCCGCGACGACTTCCATACGCTCCGGAAGTCGAAGCTTGAGGTGTCGACACTGGCACCGCCTGCCTTTAAAAGCGTCAGGCCTTCGCTATAGAGGTGTGCATTGTTGATCAATGATTTGGAAGGAATGCAGCCAATATTCAGGCAGACCCCGCCTGGCTTGTCCCGCTCTATTATGGCAACCTTGAGCCCTAACTGGGATGCGCGTATTGCCGCCACGTAGCCCCCCGGCCCTGAACCTAGAACTGCAACATCGACGTTTTTTTCCTGCATGTTGAAAGACTCCTTTCATGTCGGTGGGGCCATTATACAACGCTGATCGGCGGAAATCACGCTTCCCTGCCTGAATTATCCAGAATTTTCAGTCCAGCCTACAGAATCACCCTGATTAGATTCATCGATATCAGCGCCAGGTCTGACAAGAAGGCGGCGCCGGTGGCTCCGTCGACACTCCTGTGATCACAACCCAGGGTGAATACAAGGGTCTTGGCCACCCTGATTTCATCATTTTCGCCGACCACTGGCTTTTTTCGTATCGCTCCCACCGCCAGAATGGCCGAGCCGGGGGGATTGATTATGGCGGTGAATTCATCCACGCCGAAGCTGCCTAGATTGGTGATGGTAAAACCGGCACCCTCGTACTCATCGGGACTCAAGCCCTTGCTTTTTGCCTTATCGATCAAGGCCGAAAGCTCGGTGTCGATCTCTTCCAGGCCCTTTTTATCGCAATCCCGCACCACGGGCGTTATAAGGCCGTCTTCGAGCGCCACCGCCAGGCTGATATCAACGGATTTTCGCTCTTCTATCGTTTCGCCTCTCCAGTACACGTTCATCTGAGGATGCTTGGCCAAAACGGAGGCGGCAAGCTTCATGAGCATGGCGTTGAGCGATATTGGCTTTTCCCTGCCCTGGTTAAGCTCTGCCCGGGCCGCTAATAGGCGGTCCGCCAGTATTTCCTTGCGCAGATAGTAGTGGGGGGCGGAGAAAAAGGATTCGCTCAAGCGTTTGGCAATGACAGCCCGCTTCATTCCCACTGGTTTCGTGGTGGTTTGGCGCTGGCTCGAAGCGAAATTCGCGGCACTCGTCTCCGCCAGCGCATCGGCATTTTGCAAAGGAGGCGAAGCGGCATATGAACGCACGTCTTTTTCTGTCACCCGGCCCTCGGGGCCGCTCCCTCTGACAAATCGAAGATCGATACCGAGCTCGTGGGCGATTTTACGCGCAAGCGGAGACGAGCGCGGAACTTTCGCCGGTGCGACGGGAGCCTGCCGAGTGGTCCCGCGTACGTCGCCGGAACTATTCGATGCCTCCTCCTCCGCGGGACTCGTCTCAGCCCTGACCGGGGGGGAAGCTGCATCTTGGGTTTCGACGGATTTAGCGGGTTTAGCAGGTTCGGCTGATTCAGTCGGTCGCGGCACGGGCTGCTCCGGTTCCTCCGGTCGAGGCAGCGAAGCTGTACTGCTCTTCCCGGCTAGAGCGACCGATTCGTCGACTTTTTCCCCGGCCTTACCGATCAGTGCTATGGGCTGGCCAACCGCTGCCTTTCCGCCCTCGGGCACCAGGATCTTGAGCAGGACCGCGGATTTAGGAGCCTCGTAATCCATACTGGCTTTGTCGGTTTCCACTTCGCAGAGCAGATCGCCGGAAGAAAAGGCATCGTTCTCCTTCAGTTTCCACCGGGCGATGCTGCCCTCGGTCATGGTGGGCGAAAGGGCTATCATCAATAAGGATTCGGCCATCTAGATATCCTCCCTATAGAGAACCCGCCGGGCTGCGGCGAGAATCTTGGCCGCCGAAGGCTGGGCTGCCAGCTCGAGGCTGTGGTTGTAAGGCATGGGAACATCCTCGCCCGAGACTAACTCCACCGGGGCGTCCAAAAGGTCGAAGCAGTTGTTGGACACGAGCCAGGCCACGTGGGAGCCCACGCTCGCCACAGGCCAGGACTCGTCAACTACGATGCATCGCCCCGTTTTGCGCACCGAGGCGTAGAGGCTTTCCTCGTCCAGGGGCCGTAGGCTGCGCAGATCGACGACCTCCGCCTCGACGCCCTTGGCATGTAAAAGCTCGGCGGCTTCCATGGCCGCTTTTATAGGCTTGGAGAAGGTGATGATGCTGAGATCCTTTCCTTCCCGGGCCAGCCGCGCCTTGCCGATCGGCACGAGGAATTCCTCATCCGGCACTTCGCCCTTCCATGCGTACATCATCTCCGATTCCAGGACGACAACAGGATTATCGTCCCGTATGGCGCTCTTCATAAGGCCGTAGGCATCCGCCGGCGTGGCGGGGGCGACGACCTTGAGGCCCGGCACGTGGGCCCAATACGAAGCAAGGGCCTGGGAGTGCTGGGCAGCCAGGTATTCGGCCGGTCCGTTTGGGCCCCGGAATACGATGGGCACCTTCAGCTGGCCCCCGGACATCTGCCGCATCTTGGCGGCATTGTTCACCACCTGATCCAGGGCCAGAAGGGCGAAATTGTGGGTCATCCATTCCACGACAGGCCGCAGCCCGGCCAAGGCAGCCCCTACCCCCAGGCCTGTAAAACCCAGTTCCGAGATAGGCGTATCCCGTACCCGCTCGGCTCCGTATTTTCCCAGAAGCCCTTTGGAAACCTTGTAGGCTCCGTCGTATTCCCCTACTTCTTCTCCCATGAGAAAAACCTTTGAATCCCTGGCCATTTCTTCGTCCAGCGCCCTGTTGAGGGCTTCCCGATAGGTAAGTTCAGCCATGTCTGCCCTCCTTTTTCAGGCTAATATGTCGGTATAGAGCTCGCCCAGCGAAGGCTCGGGGCTCGTCTCGGCGAAGCGGACAGCCTCGTCGACCAGCGCTTCGACTTTTTGGACAATCGCCTCCCACTCTTCTTCCTTGATGAGCCCAGACTCTTCCATCCTGGATTTTAGGAATACTATGGGGTCACGCCGGCGGTATTCGTCCACCTCGTCCCTGCTTCGATATTTTTGGGGATCGCTCATGGAATGCCCCTTGTAGCGATAGGTTCTGGCTTCCACAAAGACGGGGTTACCTTTTCGCGCCTCCTCCACCGCTTCTGTAATCACCTCGCGCACGTTCAGCACATCCATTCCGTCGCAGACAAGCCCCTTCATGGAATAGGCGGCGGCGGTGGCAGCGAAGTCTGCCTGGGCGGACACCTTTTTCCAGCTAGTGCCCATGCCCCATTGATTGTTTTCGACAATGTAGACTATGGGGAGCTTCCATATTTTCGCCAGGTTGAAGCTCTCGTGCAGGGCTCCCTGGTGGAAGGCGCCGTCCCCGAAAAAGCAGAGCGTCGCTCCGCCGGTCTTTTCATAGGACTGGGTCAGGGCTACACCGGCGGCTATAGGTATCTGGGCTCCCACGATGCCGTTGCCACCCAGCATGTGCTTTTCGGCGGAAAAAAAGTGCATGGAACCTCCCTTGCCCCGGGAGCTTCCGGTGAGCTTGCCAAAGAGCTCTGCCATGAGGGGTCCGGGTTCCATGCCACAGGCAAGGGCGTGCCCGTGGTCGCGGTACGCGGTGAGCACATAGTCCTTGGAAAGATCCAGCACCGAGATAGCGCCCACAGCCACCGCTTCCTGTCCTGTGTAGAGGTGGCAAAACCCTCCGATCTTGCGCAAACCGTACATCTGCCCGGATTTTTCCTCGAAAGTCCGGATGAGCTGCATCGTTTCAAGCAGAGGGAAAAGAACTTCCTTTGTCCCCAGGGTGGTTTTCTTGTTTTTCACTGTCTTAGCCATGGCGTATCTCCTGGGCGACCTTGCCTTCCTTAAGGGGAGAGAACCAGGAAAAATCCTCCAGTATGGTTTCAACCACCAAAAGCTTTTTGGGGTCGCCCGAGTACTTCCAGAACACCTGGAGCCTCGGTCCGATTGCCTCCAGAACTTCGGCGGAGAGCGTGGGGTCTTTTACCACCCTAGCCAGCCCGTTGAGGGTGGCTATCCTGTCAAGGGGCTTGGACTGGAAGATCCAGGAAACCCTGGGGTTAGCCTCCAGGTGGCGGACCTTTTCGTTGTCCGCCGCGGTGACGGCGTAGAGGGCTCCCTTGAGCCTGGGCAGAAAAACAGGGCTCATCCAACGCGGATGAGGCGAATTTTTTTCGTCCACGGTAATGAAAATCCCTATCCTCACTTCTTCGACCAGGTCCTGCAGTTTTTCGAAGGCCGATTTTTCCTGCATGCTCACTCCTCCTTTGATTCCCAACCAGCAGCTTCCGGCTTTAAAAAATCGTTCCGGCTACCTAAGGCCGGCTGGCTGGCAAGTAGCTGTTCGGCGGTTATTTTCATGTCGTAATACGTTGAAAACGAAAACGCCTTTTCCCTGAACCGGGCAAAATATCCATCGTACGCACCCTCAGGTAAGGACAGGAATCCGCGCTCGACAGAAAATAAAAAAGGCCCCCCTTTTTGTGGAAGCCTGAAAGAAAAACCTGGCGTGGAACCGTAGATCCAGTCTGTCGAACCCAGCCTGGTCTCTTCCAGCACCAGCCGGTCTTGGATCGTCCTGCCGAGCGAAAAATTTGCCGGGGGCTTGCCGGACAAAGCAAGAGAGAGCGAACCGGCGAGCGTTTCGAGCTCCACCGAAGGACCGATGGAGGAAATATTGGCTGCCCTGGCCGGTACCGAGGGCAGAGAATGGTCGTCTTCGGTGGCAATGCCCCCGAGGGAAGCCTCGAGGGCTCCGAGGTCGCTGGAGACCAGCAAGGTTCCGTGGTGGAGCACCCTGTGCCTGCCAAAACGCCGGGCTGTTCCCGAAACCTTGTTGCCGGGATTGTCGCTCGACGGGCTGCAGTAGAGCCCCCCCCGTTCGCCGGGTTCCACCGGATACCCGCTATCGCAGAGCGCCCCCGCCATCAGGGCCAGCTCTCCTTCCTTATCGTGCGTCTCTCTCGGCACAATGAAAGACCAGTTCAGATTGCCCCGGTCATGATAGACCGTGCCGCCCCCGGAATCGCGACGGTAGACGGGCAGCTGCGAATGAGCGTTGACTTCCTTCCAGGGGTTTTGGTTTCGTCCAATCACGAGACAGGCTTCGTTCGTGTACAAGAGAAGGAGGATGTCATCCCCTTCCCAGGCATCGATCATTGCCGATTCCAGGGCGAGATGCTCAAGGGGTGAATACCCCGGAAGGACGAAACTCTCGATCTTCATTTTATATATAATATATCGAATATTGCCTCTTAGGCAAAATCGACTATCGGTGGTCTTTAGTCCGAGTAGCCCCTGTAGCGCATGTAGAAGAAAAGGGAGGCTGTCATGAGGGCATGGCCGTAGTCCTCAGCCCCGATCATGTCGATGGCTTCCCGTTCGGGAACAAGGAGGATCTCGATTTCTTCGTTCTCGTCCAACGCCTGGTCGCCTTCAAGATAGCAGCCTTCGGCGATAAATGCGTGAAAGGTATTAGTCATGAAAGCGGGGTTGGGGGAGAGATCCCCCAGGGGAAGTATCATTTCGGCCCTGTAGCCGGTTTCTTCCAGCAATTCCCGGGCTATCGCCCGGACTGGGT
>JAEZSM010000023.1 GCA_023421875.1 Spirochaetota bacterium
GCAAGGGAGTGGTCAACGATTACCCGCTGCTGTATCCGTCCAAATAAGGGCAACGAGCGCCACACGAAACGAGGCGGCCGCCTGCTCGAAGAGCGGGCGGCCGCCTCGTCATAGGCCCCCGCCAACCAAAACGGCGCCCCTGTCTGGAGCGCTGTCTCCCCCTGCCCCTGCGCATCCCCGCTGAACTCGGTTTATCCTTGCTTTAATCCCGGGACGGCATTACTTTATCTACATGAAGGCCAACCTGCCCGAATAGGGAGGCCCCGCCGCGAAGGGCTTTGCGCCGCCGGCGGATCGCATAAGGAATGCGCGTATACGGGCATTCCGGTTTTCCTTGAGGAGGAAACCATGAAAGGCAATAGAACCTACGTAGACATCGGCTCCATCCTCGACGACGTTTTCGAGGCTGCCAAGGATTTTGGAGAAAAAATGAAGGAATTCGGCGCCAATCCCGAAGGCTGCGGTCCAGATCCCATGGGTGCTTGGCGTCGGGGCGCCGAGGCTCAAGGCGGCGCGTCCGGCGGTGCCTGGTTCGAGACCGGCGGGGATGAAAACGCCGACTATTACCCGAATTTTTCCTACCCCCCCATGAACGTCTTCCTTACCAGCGAGCGTAGCATCGTTTTCGAGTTCGCCGTGGCGGGCTTCGAAGAGAAGAACATCAGCCTTTCTTTCCAGGGCGACTACATGGTCTTTTCCGCCCGGATCGAGCTGGAGCAGCCCCAGGAAGGCATCCGCTACTTCAAGCGGAGGCTCAAGCTCAAGGACATCGAAAAACAAAAATACTACGTTCCCGCGGACAAATTCGATCAGGAAAAAGTAAAGGCCGTGTTCAAGAACGGCATCCTCAAAGTGACCGTTCCCCCCAAGGAAGTCACCGAGTCCAACGAAGGCATAAAGATCGAGATCATTCGCGAAGGCGAATAAGCTCTCCTGCTAAGCTGAGGCTGTCTGGGAAGAAAACCTGGACAGCCTTTTTTTTATGTAATGGTTGCTCTGGTGCAGCCCTGGGCTTTCGGGTAGGATTCGAACATGAGGAATATCTCAAGTATTACTCCAGCAGAAGTTGAATCGCTTCGCTTCATACTCATGGATATAGACGACACCCTTACTACAGAGGGCAAGCTTGGAGCCGAAGCGTATGCCGCCCTTTGGCGGCTTAAGAAGGCCGGCTTCGTCGTTGTGCCTATCACAGGTAGGCCGGCGGGCTGGTGCGACCTTATCGCGCGCCAATGGCCCGTGGACGGCGTCGTCGGCGAGAACGGCGCCTTCGTGTTCTGGGAGGAGCCCGAGGGCCGGCGCATGAAAAGCCTCACCCACCCCAACGCCCTGCGCAACGACGCGCCGGCCCTAACCAGAGCCCTCGAGCGCGCGATGCGCGACGTACCCGGCTGCCGGCCGGCCCGCGACCAGTTCGCCCGACTGTACGATATCGCCATTGATTTCGCCGAGGAAGAACCCGTCCTCAGCCTATCCGACGCGATGAAAATCAAGGAAATATGCGAAGCGGAAGGCGCACATGCCAAGGTGAGCTCCATCCACGTCAACGCATGGATGGGCGACTATGATAAACTAGGCATGGCGCGGCGATATTTAACCGAACGATTCGACTATGACGATGCGCGTGACAGGAATACAGTTCTTTTCGCCGGCGATTCGCCCAACGACGAGCCCATGTTCGCCCATTTTCCCTTGGCCTGCGGCGTCGCCAACGTTATGCGCTATCAAAGCATCATGAAGCGCCAGCCTGTCTTCGTCTCATCCAAGGAAAGCGGGGCGGGATTTGCGGAAATCGCCGATGCGGTACTAAAACGCCGGTTAGAGTAAGTCATCCTTAAGGAGAACGATCATGCATATCACCGTCCTTGTGGAAAACGAATCCTTCCGCCCCGAACTACAGGCCGAGCACGGGCTCTCGCTCTACATCGAGACTCCCGGCGCCGACCTCCCGGCTGGCCGTGAAGAAAAAATAGCAAGCGCCCCCGGCAAGACCATTCTCCTCGACGCCGGGCAAAAGGAACTCTTCGCCCAGAACGCCAGGCTCATGAACTGCGACCTGGCAAAAGTGGATTTTGCCGTGCTTTCCCACGGCCACAGCGACCATGCGGGCGGCTTGCCCCTCTTCCGTTCCCTCAATCCAAACGCATCGATATATATGGCCGAGGCGGCCAGAAAACCCAATTATATCCGTCGTCATGGCATATTCTTCTCGAATGTGGGCATCCCCAAGGAGTTTGTCAACGATCCAGGCACTGTCCTTTTATCAAAGGACACCGAAATATGCCCGGGAGTGCACGCGATTGTCGACATCAGGCAAAAATCGCCCTACCTCACATCCAGTTCCAACCTTTACATGCGGAAAGGGCTCTGGTTCGCCAAGGACGATTTTTCCCACGAGCTAGCCCTGGTAATAAACTCGGGGGAGCGCAGCTTTGTCTTCAGCTCCTGTTCCCACTTAGGACTCCACGACATCATGGGTAGTATCGCCGAAAAAGGACTGCTCAAGAAAGAAAGCCACGTTTTCGGCGGTATGCATCTATACATAGCTATGAAAGGAACGGCGGAATCCCCGGAAATACTCGACCGTTTCGCAGAAGCGTTGTGCGACTTTAAAGGCAGCACGTACTATACAGGCCACTGCACCGGCAAGGAAGCTTTCGATCACCTCAAGACAAAGATGGGCGACCGGCTGCAGACCATGCACTGCGGAGACGTGTTTTCGTTCTGATCTATTCCCTTGAGCCTCTTTGTTTTACTGTCGTCGGAGAACCTATCGATAGGGACTATTTCATTTTAGATATCCCAAAAACATGGAACAGTCCCGCACCGGGAGTGCCAATCACCATATGTTCAGAATCCGAAGGATCTACGGCTATAGCGCTGACTTTCTCCATACCAAGTCCAGTATTAACGGCTCTCCAGCTTTTACCCCAGTCATCGGAGCGCAGAATACCCTTTACGTACTCCCTGTCTTTATAGGGGCTTTCAGTCGTGCCTACATAGAATCTACCCGGGACAGAGGGATCCGCCTCTACAGCTATGGCGAAATCAACATTATAGGTCTTTTCCCAGCTGCGCCCGCCATCGGTGGACAGATGAACTCCTCCACGTCTGGCGCTTCCAGCAACTCTATCCCAAGCATCCCGGGATGCTACAAGAATGACATCGCTATTATGTGGTGAAATAGCTATATCTTTTACATTGATCGCATCGATAGTGAGTTTTTCCCACGTTTCCCCAGCGTCCCAGGATTTCCATACCCCGCCGCGATCGTATGTCGGTGCAGGGGCTATATGTGCAGTTCCTCCGTCATCATCGCCAGCGTAAATTATTTTCTGATCAAAGGGATCTACGGCAAGAGCATAGCCGTAGCGAAACGGCGTTTTTCCGTCTCTGTCCAGGACAGCGCGCCATGTACTCCCGCTGTCATCACTCAGGTAGAGCCCCTTACCATAGCTCAATGCCAGGATTCTCCTGCCGGTATCTGAAGTCGGAGATACAACAAAATCGTAGACAGGCACATCGGGCAGTCCATTTTGGGTTGTTCCAATCACCCTCCAGCTTGCCCCAGCATTTTCGCTCACCGCCATGCTGCCGGCATCGTATGCCCAGGCGCCAGAACTAGCCCAGAGCAGGTCTCTTGTTACTAGGTCTGCTTGTATGCGGAACACGTTTCCTTCATGAAGAAGTCCCTCTACCGAGCGCTGCCAACTCAATCCTCCGTCAAGGCTGCGGAGAAAGCCTACATCCCAGTAGCCTGCGTAGATTTTTTTTGTATCGAAGGGATCAAAAACCACATCATGAAGACAGGTGACATTCAAGCCGTTTCCTGACCAGAAGCCCGAACCCGGAGAAGTCTCTGCACAATAGGTTTGAAACCAGCTTTTACCTCCATCAGTGGACTTGATCAGGGG
>JAEZSM010000061.1 GCA_023421875.1 Spirochaetota bacterium
CCAAGGCTCTTACCACTGTGCTACAGCGCAGCTTTGCCGAGCGGGACATCTACAGGATCGACCACTACCTGGGAAAAGAGACGGAGCAGAACCTTCTGTATCTTCGCTTCGCAAATTCGGTGTTCGAGCCCATCTGGAACAGACACCACATCGAAGCCATCGACATTTCGGTCTTCGAGACCGTGGGCATCGGCGACAGGGGAGGCTACTACGATACCGCCGGCGCAGCCCGGGACATGCTCCAGAATCACCTTATCCAGCTCATGTGCCTGGCCACCATGGAGCCTCCCGCCAGCCTTGATCCTGAGAATATCCATAACGAAAAGGTAAAGGTGCTGCAGTCCATAGCCTCGTACAGCCCTGCTTCCCTCCTTGGACGGGCTCTGCGAGGCCAGTATGTCCGGGGCGTGGACACCGGGGGACAGAGTCTGCCCGGTTACAGGGAAGAGACCAGGGTAAAGCCCGATTCCAGCACGGAAACCTATGTTGCCTTGACCCTCGAGCTGGACAACTGGCGCTTTGCCGGGGTCCCTATACGCCTGAGAACCGGCAAGGCCTTTGCCTCAAAATTCAGCCAGATCGTCATCCATTTCAAAAAGCCCCCTGCCGCCCTCTTTACAGCCCAGTGCGGAGAGAGCCTTATCAACAATACGCTTACCATACAGATCCAGCCCGACGAGGGAGTCTGGCTGCGTTTCAACGCCAAAATTCCCGGGCAGTCGGCCATAAAGGCCAACGAGCTGCGCTTTTCCTTCAAGGAAGTGAGCGAGTACCTGCCGGAAGCCTACGAACGGCTTATCGCCGACGCCCTGGCCGGCGATTCTACCCTCTTTATCCGCGCCGACGAGTCCCAGCAAGCCTGGCGGATCGTGGACGCCTTGGAAGCGGCCTGGGCTAAGACCGACCCTGGTGCTTCGCCCGACAAGGGAGGATTGCTCTTCTATCCCGCCGGTTCTCCCATACCGGAGCTGCCTTCATGAGTCTCTCCGTACGCCGCTTCCAGGACGAACAATCCTGGATAGAGGCAATCCTCGGTGATTTTAAGGCCTGTCTTGCGGATGCCCTGGTCAAAAGCCAGAAGCGCTTTGACGCCACCCTGGCAGGGGGCACTACCCCTGGAGCCGTCTACAGGGCCTTGGCTGAAGATTTAGACTGTGCAAGGCTATCGGGGGATTTGGATATTCATCTCTGGGTGGGCGATGAGCGGGAAGTGCCAGCGTACAGCCCAGGCCGAAACGGGGGATTGATAGCAGAACTTCTGGATACAGGCTCGCGCTGGACAAGGAGGCCGACGCTTCACTACTGGCCGGAGGGCGAGCGTAGGGCGGCCTGTCGGGGCTATGAAAAAGAGCTGATAGGCCATTTGGGGCTGAAGCCTGTTTTCGATCTTTCAGTGTTGGGTATGGGTACAGACGGCCATACCGCAGGTCTTTTTACCGCCGCAGATGTTTTTGAGGCGGAAGGCGCCTTGGCGATTGCCACCCTTGCGCCTTCGGAGCCCGTGCTGCGCATGAGTCTCAGCGCCCGGGTGCTCAAGAGTTCCCGACGCACCATGGTGCTCTTAAAGGGTAGGGAAAAGGAATCCATACTCCGCAGCCTCGAGACTGCCGCGGCCTGGTATCCTGTGCTGGAAGCCTTGAGCGCTGACAGCAGGCTCTACTATCTAGGTGATTGAATCTGCCCTTGCAAAGGGAAAGGAACAGCATGAAATCGATTGCCATGCTCGTTTTTTTTATTTTGGCATTCCCAATCTGCGGCCCGCTTTGGGCCCAGGAAAAAACCACCCTTCAAAGCGTCGATTTTTCGTCCCGGCGCTGGATAGTGCGGCGAACCACCAAGCCCGAAGGCCCCGGAGGCAATACCTTCGGCGGCAAGGACATAAACGTTGTTGCCAATGCGGACGGCTCGCTTACACTGAGGATTAGCCAGAAGGACGGCCTCTGGTACGCGGCCGAGGTGACCTCCCAGCTACGCATGGGGTATGGGGAGTATATTTTTAGGCTTAGAACGCCTCCAAAGGACTTGGATCCCAATGTCGTTTTAGGCCTCTTCACCTATTCCGGCGGGGCTGCCTACAATCACCGGGAAATAGATATTGAATTTTCAGCCTGGGGCATCAAGAACTCGCCTGTCAAAGGCCAGTACGTGATTCAGCCCTATCAGAATCCAGGCCAGCTCTTTACCTTCGATATTTCCCGGATCAAGGAACCGGCAAGCTACAGCTTTATCTGGACAGAAGGGCGGATCGATTTCTCGTCCTGGAAGGGCTCCGGGCCGCGGCCCGCGGACGGCTCCCCGGATATGCTAGCCGCCTGGAGCTTTGCCGATCCCAAGGCGGTACCTCGGCCCAGCCCCAATGTGCATATGAATCTCTACCTGGTCAAAGGGGAAGTGCCGCCCGCGGGCCGCGGGCTCACCGAGGTGACCATCGATTCCTTCGAATTTATCCCGATTAAAAAGTGAGCGTCACCATTATCGGTTGAAGGAAGCGCTAGTCGAAGTTGACAGACAGGCTTGAGTTTCAAAAAAAAGCCGCCTACGGATCTTCCATAGGCGGCTTGTCGATTCCTTATCCGTTTCCGGGTATGGCGATACTCAACTTTCTGCTATAAGAAGCGATTTTGTATCCAGTTTGAGGTTTAAATCCCTTGGATTCAGGGTTTCATGATCTTTGACCACTTTGAAGTGGATGTAATCCCTGGCCGGCTCCATGACGATGAGCACGGAAATCAGGGGCAGAAGCTCCCTGAGCAGTATTGGCACGTTGTTCTTGTCGCACAGCGGCTCCTCACCGGAAAGGGTGCAGGAATACCAGGCTTCCAGCCCCATCTCGGCCAGAAAAGCCCTGACCTTCTGGAACCGCTCCACGGTTCCCCTGGAAAAATCGAAGCCGTCCACAATCACCGTCTTGGCGTCGAAGCCGCCCTCCACAATCATCGCTTTTAATGACCTGGTTATCTGTTCGACGCTCACGCCTTCCTGGGTGAAGTTCATGATCACCCTGTTGCGCACCAGCTGGTCTCTGAGCTCTCCCAGATCTTCCAGATTTCTGCGCCGGGCAATCTCGTCAAAGATATTCTCATACCAGGAAATAATATAACTCGTATGGGCATTGAAAGAGACATGAATGACCTTCTGTCCCTGAATGAGCCTGTCCAAGGCCATCTGCACCAGCACCGAAGTCTTTCCGATGCCCTTTCGCGATGCTATGACGCCGAAATTGCCTTTTCCCAAACCGCCCTTTATCGATTTTTCCAGCGCGCGTACTGGACTCTTGGATATGAATTCTTCTTTCAGCATGGGCCCTCCTCCCTAAGTATACCCGCATTATCGCCGGCGGGCAAAATATTTATTCCTCACAGGTTAGCGCTGAGATTCCTTCTTGCGCTTTTCCAGGTAGTCTTTCTTCAGCTGGTCGGAAATCGACGTGGGCACCTTGCCGTATTTTTCGAATTCCATGGTGAACTCGGCCTTGCCCTGGGTCAGGGAGCGTATGACCGTGGAATAGCCGAACATCTCTGCCAGTGGAACCTCGGCCTCGACCCTGCAGAAGGTTCCGTCCTCGGTGCTCGAGGTGATAATGCCCCGGCGCTGGTTGAGTGATGCGAAGATATTGCCCTGGAACTCATTCGGCCCTTCCACGGAAACCTTCATGATGGGCTCGAGGATGGCGGGTTTGGCCTTTTCGTAGGCCTCCCTGAAGGCGCCGATGGCCGCCAGCTGGAAGGCGATATCGGAGGAGTCCACGGGGTGGCTCTGACCGTCGTTGACCACACAGCGCACGTTCACGATGGGAAAGCCGATCAGACTGCCTTTCTGCAGGGCAGCCTTGAAGCCCTTGTCGCAGGAAGGAATATACTCTATGGGAATTGCCCCGCCCTTTACCATATCGACGAACTCGTAGTTCTCCACTTCCAGGGGCTCCATGTACCCCGCCACGCGGCCGTACTGGCCCGAACCGCCGGTCTGCTTCTTGTGGGTATAGTTAAAGTCGGCGCGCTGGGTGATTGCCTCGCGATAGGCTACCTGGGGCCTGCCCACCTCTACCTCGCACTTGTACTCGCGGCGCATCCGTTCGATATAGACTTCCAGGTGAAGCTCGCCCATGCCCTTTACGATAGTCTGGTTGGATTCGGGGTCCACATAGGTCTGGAAGGTCGGGTCTTCCTTGGTAAAGCGGTTGAGGGCCTTGCCCATCTGGTCAGAGGACTTTTTGTCCTTGGGCTCGATGGCCAATGAAATGACAGGCTCGGGGATAAACATACTGGTCATGGCATAGTTGAGGTCAGGATGGCAGAAGGTATCGCCGGAGGCGCATTCGATACCGAAGAGGGCGACAATGTCGCCACAGTAACCTTCGGAGATATCCTCCATGGAATCCGAGTGCATGCGCACCAGCCGTCCCACCTTAAAGCGCTTGCGCGAACGTGTGTTCAAGAGCTCGTCGCCCTTCTTCAGCTCGCCCTGGTAGATGCGCACGTAGGTGAGCTGTCCGTACTGCCCGTCCTCTAGCTTGAAGCCCAGGGCTACGGGCTTGGCTGTTGGGTCGGGCTGAAGCTCCACTTCTTTTTCTCCTTCGTCCTGGTTAAGTGCGAAGTTGTGCACCTCGGTCGGATCGGGGAGGTAGGAGGTAACTCCGTCCAAAAGAAGCTGAACGCCCTTGTTCTTGTATGCTGAGCCCACAAAGACAGGTACCAGTTTTTCGGCGATGCAACCCTTGCGGATAGCCGCTACCAGCATTTCGTTGGAATACTCGCCTTCTAAGTAGGCTTCGGCCAGCTCGTCGGAGAACATGGCTGCTGCTTCCACCAGTTCCTCCCGGTAGCGCTCCGCATCGCCCTGGAGATGAGCCGGAATTTCAGCATAGCGCAGGTCTTCCCCGGACGGCCCGTCGAAATACACAGCCCGCATCTGTACCAGATCGACAACACCCTCGAGTTTGTCCTCCAGACCAATGGGAAGGGCTACAAATGCCGGGTTTAGCCCGAGTTTTTCCTGAAGCTGCGCCTTGACCTTGAAGGGGTTTGCACCTGTCCTGTCGCATTTATTGATAAAGGCCAGTCGGGGGACATGATATCGCTTCAATTGCCTGTCGACGGTTATGGATTGGGACTGCACTCCCGCCACCGCGCAGAGCACGAGAATGGCACCGTCCAGGACCCGCAGGGAGCGCTCGACCTCAATAGTGAAGTCGACGTGTCCCGGCGTATCGATAAGGTTGATCGGATAGCTCTTCCACGTCACATTGGTGGCAGCCGACTGAATCGTGATGCCGCGTTCGCGTTCCAAGTCCATGGAATCCATCGTGGCACCTGCGCCGTCCTTGCCCCGCACCTCGTGGATGGCGTGGATCTTTCTGCAGTAAAACAGTATGCGTTCCGAAAGGGTTGTCTTGCCCGAATCTATATGGGCGGAGATACCGATGTTTCGCATTGTGTGAATATCTATCGACATAGTCTCCATTCACCTCGTTCCAATAGTATAGGCTGCGCCAAACGGCGTCCTTTTGCTAAGCAAGCTGTGCAACGGCAGCGCTGGTAATTTCATTGGGAAAATTGTAGAAAAAAATGCGGTTTAATCCCGTTCGTTAGAAAATCAGCCACCGGGCGAGAGTATAATGGGGGAAAGGGTTTTTTTCAATAGTGCCACGAACCTTGTTGGGAGCAGGAATTCGGAAGATCTGTATCGCCCTAAACCCGCGTCAATCCATGAACAGCGCCGGGACAAAAAGCCTCAGTATTCCTTCTCCAACAAGCTTCGAGGAACTCACTCAAAGATACTCGATCGTCCACTCCACCTTAGCGGCGTCCCTCAGCATCGCGTTCACGCCGCAATACTTTTCCTGTGAAAGCTGGCAGGCCTTCTGGACATTGCCCGGATTGAGATTATCGCTCTTCTTGAACTGATAGACGAGCTTTATGTCAGTATAGCGCTTGGGGTGGTCCTGGCTGCTCTCTGAGTCGATTTTCAGCTCGAACCAGGTGCAGGGCTCCCTCATCTTTTTCAAAATGGCGATGACATCCATGCCTGAACAACCAGTGAGAGCAGCCAAGAGCAAGGGCTTGGGCCTGGCTCCCGAATCCTGGCCACCGTTGTCCTTGGCCGCATCCATGCGTATCGTGTGGCCGTCGAGATTTGCCTCGAAGGCCATGTCGCCCTTCCATGTCGTAGTCATGCTGTAACTCATATCCAACCTCCCGTAAAGCCGGCATTTAGGC
>JAEZSM010000086.1 GCA_023421875.1 Spirochaetota bacterium
GCGGTGGCGATAAACCCGTAAGGCTTCACCAGGGCGCTGACTTCAGCTTCAAGGCCCTTTAATACACGCAGGTAGTGATCATTGTCGGTAAACAAGAAGGGGAACTCGAACATCATCAGCTGGGGAACCCAGGTGCCGGGACCGGTTCCGGGGGCCGACACGACCATCTCAAGGGAGCCGGTTCTGGCCATTTCCACCTGTTCCGCCTGGCTGCCGAGTTCGGCGCCGAAGTTGGCGACGGCCTTGATCCTGCCTGAGGATTTTTTATTCACCAAATCGACAAAGTAGGCCAGTCCCTTGCCGATGGTCCCGGTGCCGGCGAGATTGGTCGATGTCCGCAGCTGATAGGTCTTGCCCTGGGCGCCGACTATGCCGGCCGTCACTACCAGGACGAGAAGGGCGATTGCTATGCGTTTCTTCATCGTAGCCTCCATGTGAACAGGAATGGGAAATTTGTCATAAACGTACGAAATACTACCATCGCCCCAGGATAGTGTCAAATTTTTTTATTTTTGGAACAATTTTTTGCTTAATTTTTATTTAGCCACTCTTTTTATGTCCGTAGACGGCGATGGCCTTTTCCTTGACCTGCAGGGCAGTCTCCTGGGAAATGCCGGCAGTCTTGGCCAGCGAGGCTATATCCGCGACTGCTATTTTCTCCATCGAGCCATAGGCCTTTATCAGCTTTTTCGATTTTGCCTCGCCAATACCTTTTATGGAGCTCAGGGCCGAAAAACGCAGGTCTTTTTCCCGCAGTTTTCTGGAAAGGCCAGTGGCGAAGCGGTGTGTCTCATCCCGTACAGCCACCAGAACCCGTAGGGCTGGGGAGTCCTTGGGCAAAACTATAGGGGCCAGTCTATCGGGCAAATACAACTCTTCGTTTTTCTTGGCCAGGCCGGCCAGGTCGCAGTCCAGGCCGATTTCCCTTAGGACTTCTCCGGCCGCCGAGACCTGGCCGGCCCCGCCGTCGACTAAAATCAGGTCCGGGAGCTCAGCCTCCTCGTTGATCAGCCTCGTGTAGCGCCGCGCTACCGCCTCCCTCATGGCTCCGAAGTCGTCTACCATGCCCTTGAGGCTCCTTATGCGGAAATAGCGGTAGTTTTTCTTGTCCGGAATGCCGTTTTTAAAACTCACCAATGAGGCTACGGTATTCTTGCCCGCAAGCTGGGCTATGTCGAAACCCTCAATGCGGACAGGCAGGGCAGAAAGCCCCAAGGCCGCTTTCAGTTCCAGCAATGCGTTCCTGTCCCCCAGTTCCCTGCGCCGTTTTATCAGTTCTTCCCTAGCGTTCTGGGCTGCCAGATTCATAGAGGCGGCGTGGCGCTGCTCCTTGGGACTCAGCAGCCTCACCTTGACGCCCAGCTCTGTTTTAAAATACTTGACCAGGGTCCTCGTCTCCAGCTTTTTCATGACGAAGATCGATGGGGGCGGCAGCCGTTCTGCGCCATAATAGGTGGTTAAAAAGTTCTGGAGAGCCTCGGGCTCGTCGGAATACAAGGGCGAGACAAAACTGTCTCTTCCTTTGAGCTTGCCTTCGCGCATGGAAAAAACGACAAAGGAGATCAAGTCACCGTCCCAATGCCAGGCCAGATAATCTCTGGCGCTGGTGTCAAAGTCCTGGGCGTTGCTTCGACCTACAAACTGTTCCACCGCCCGCACGGCGTCCCTCAGCCGCGCCGCTTCCTCGAAGCGGAAGGCCTGGGCAGCTTCCTCCATCTTGGTTTTAAGGTCAGCCGCCAGCTCGGCCGTCTCGCCGGAGAGCAGCTTGCGAACCTGCCCGACCCTGGCCATGTAGTCTTCCCGGCTTATCTTTCCTGCGCAGGGACCTGGACAGCGTCCAATGTGATAGTACATGCAGGGGCTTTCCCTCTTCCGCATGATTGCGCAACGCCGCAGGGGAAAAAGCCGCTTTATCAGTTCGAGGTAGATATCGATTGTCTCCGCGCTGGGAAATGGCCCATAGTATTCGGAACCGTCGTCGATGATTCGTCTTGTGCGGAATACTCTTGGGTATTCTTCGGCGGTTATGCGAATGGACGGGTAGGTCTTCCCGTCTTTTAAATTGATATTGTATTTGGGATTATGTTCTTTTATGAGATTGTTCTCTATAAGCAGTGCGTCGTACTCGCTCCCCGCGAGAATCCACTCGATCGACTCCACCCGGGATACCAAGTGCCTTGTCTTGACATCTTTTCGGCCTGAAAAATAGGACAAAAGGCGGTTTTTGAGAATTTTCGCCTTGCCCACGTAAATGATTGTCCCGGCCTGGTCGCGCATCACATAGACCCCGGGCGATTCCGGCGCCTGGCGCACCAGGACTCTGAAGCGAGCGATCCGCTCAGTCTCTGTCGCCGGGCTTTGGGCGGCCTCGTCATTTATAGTGCTCATGCTCTATACTCTATAGTATGGAAAAAGAGCCTATCAGTGAAGCTCAAAGATTGCAGGAAACCGGCCAGGGCGGACTTTTCCGCCTCTGTCCCTCCTGCGGAAGCCCCGGCATAGGCTGGAGCGGCCGCTTCTGGCATTGTAGCAACTGCGGTTTCGAATACTTCCACAACGTGGCCGCCGCTGCCGGCCTTATCCTGCAATACGGTGGCAAATTCCTGTTCCTGCGCCGCGCCAAGGAGCCGAGGAAGGGCTCTCTGGCACTTCCCGGCGGTTTCGTGGATCCTGGCGAAGCCGCTGAAGACGCCCTTCTGCGGGAGTGCCGGGAAGAACTGGGCTGGGCTCCCGAGGATATCAGCTTTTTAGCGTCCTATCCCAATAGTTATTCCTTTAAAGGTGTTGAATACTGGACCTGTGACCTGTTTTTTGTAGCCGACCTCAAAAAAAAGGATGTCAGCCGCCTTGTCCCTGACCTTGCTGAATCCACTGGACTGGAATGGATAGAAGCATCTTCCATACCCTGGGAGGCAATCGCCTTCGAGTCGACGCGGCAAGCCTTGCGGCAGTATCTTCTACAATTATGAGCGACCCGGAGAGTGTATGACTATCCCATCTATAGAAGAGATAATTCGCCAAGATATACAAGCCTTAAGGGACTGCCCACAAGCGGAGAATTGTGCAGCCTGCAAGGAGGAACTCTGCGTCATGGTGGCCACGGTGGCGGATTTTCCAACCGAGTACGGGCATTTTTCCATTATCGGCTTTGTCAACAACAAAGACGGCAAGGACCATATCATCGTGCTCAAGGGCGAAATCGGGGACGGAGAAAACCTTTTGCTCCGCATCCACTCGGCCTGCCTTACCGGGGACGCTTTCGGAAGCCAGCGTTGCGATTGCGGACCCCAGCTCCACCATGCCCTACGTCGGATCGAAGTCGAGGGCAGGGGGGCTGTCCTTTACCATCAGGCCGAAGGCCGGGGCATAGGGCTGGTCAACAAGCTCAGGGCCTACGCCTTGCAGGACAAGGGGTACGATACCTACGACGCCAACCTCGCCCTAGGCTTCAAGGCTGACGAGCGGGATTACGCGGTGCCGGCGGCAATGCTTAAAAAGATAGGTGTAAAAAGCGTGCGCCTCATGACGAACAATCCGGAAAAGGTGGAAGAACTGCAGCGGCGCGGCATACGGGTAGTGGAGCGGGTTCAGCACGAACTCCCAGCCCAGGAGAATGACAAGGCCTACCTTTTGACAAAAAAGGAGCGCTTCGGCCATTTCTTGAAACTCGACCACGTGGTCGGAGAATAAGGAGCGCACAACGTATCATGTGCCCCTCGGACCCGCCCGGGCCGAGATAAACGTTCTCAATTCCCGCTTTATCGCAAGCCTTGACTATGTCGAAACGGTGGACCAGGCGCGCGGTTTCATAGCCTCTATACGGAATGAATTCTCCGATGCGACGCACAACGTTCCCGCTTTTATCGTCGGAGGCGGCAATTCCCGCACCGAATTCTGTTCCGACGACGGCGAGCCGTCGGGCACTTCGGGGCGCCCTTTGCTGGCGGTACTGCACGGTTCCGGCTTAGGCAATGTAGCGATGGTTGTCACGCGGTATTTCGGCGGCACTCTTTTGGGGACGGGAGGCCTTGTGAGAGCCTATTCCGAAGCGGGCAAGCTAGTCCTCGAATGCACGAAGCGAGCCGTCCTTGCGGAACTGAATACGATACGCCTCGAGCTGCCTTATTCCCTTTTCGATATTTTTAAAATGAAACTTCCACTTTTCAGGGCTACTATTGTTAACGAAGAATTCGCGGAAATAATCCGTCTCGATGTGGATGTTCCAAGCGGCGAAGTCGATCACTTCGTGTCAACGTTGGCCGATCTCAGTTCCGGTGGCGTGAAAGTCCGCTTGCTCGGCCTGCGGACCGCTCGTTTGGCTTTTTCAGACAACGCCTATCCGTCCCGATAAGATCCTGTCGTCCGGCCTTGATCAATGCTTCGCGCACAAGATCTGCGTTGGCCGGCATCGTATACTGCAGAAGGGCGCGTTGCATAGACCGCTCATGAGCCCCTTTGGCCACGTAGACAGGCTTGCCGTCCAGAGGATTCGCTTCGCACCAGTACATGGCTGTGGCCAGGGTACCCGGGGTAGGGTAGAAATCCTGAGCCTGATCAGGGACAAAACCCGTATCCCGCAGATATTCAGCCAGCTCGATGGCTTGGTTCAGCCCCGAGCCTGGATGGGCAGAAATAAAATAGGGCACGAGGTATTGCTTTAATCCTTTTTCGCGGTTGAGCGCCGCATAACGCTCCGCGAACGCGTCGTAGCTTTGTCTGGGCGGCTTGCCCATTAACGCAAGAACCTTATCGGACACATGCTCGGGCGCCACTTTGAGCTGGCCCGAGATATGGTGTTCAACCAGTTCCCGCAGAAATTCGTCGTTTTTGTCCAGCATGGCATAATCGTATCTGACACCCGAGCGGACAAACACCTTTTTAACTCCCGGCAGATTTCGAAGCCTTCGCAGAAGCCGCAGGTATTCTTCATGGTCCGCTTCCAGGCCGGGGCAGGGCTCCGGCGAAAGGCAGCGACGATCCAAGCAGGCGCCGCGTGTTTCCATTTTCTTGCATGCCGAACGCCTGAAATTCGCCGTGGGACCTCCTACGTCGTGGATATACCCCTTGAAATCGTCTAACTCCATTAAACTACGAGCCTCTTCCA
>JAEZSM010000096.1 GCA_023421875.1 Spirochaetota bacterium
GTTTTCTATTGTGTAGGTACCGCCTGCATTATCGGCATAGGTTTTGTCGGATCCCCAAGCGCCGACAAGCTCGGTATAGAGATCCACCTGCCCCAGGGGAAAGGTAGCCATGGCTATGAGCTTGGGCGCCATTTCGTAGCGGTAGAATCCCGCTACGCCCAATTCCATGGACCCCAGAACTGTTTCATATTTAGGCGCGATGGCTATGTCAGCCGCTGATTGTATATCGTTGGCGATGATATAGGTATAGAAATTAGAGAGAAAACCAGATGCGTGAAGCTTGAGGGCCACTGGGCCCGCGCGCTCGGCATCCGGGTCATCAAGATCTATGGGGGTGAGGTTGAGCACGTCGGCGGGGCTAAAATATCGCCCGACGCCCCAGGCTATAGTCTGCTTTCCTATGCGAGCGTAGATCCCTTCTGACAGGGTGAAGTCTGCGTAGAGCTCCCGTATAGCCACTGCCTCATCGGCGGAGATAACCTTGTCGCCATCGGCGTCATAAAACGGATACGCAGTATTGGCTTTGGCAAAGAGACGAAAGGTATCTGAGGGCCTTGCGTCTAGGTAGAGCTGGAGATTCCCGGAATAACTGAAATTCTTGTCCACCGCCTTTCGCCAATCGGCGGAGGCTTGAAAATAATACTGCCCGCCTATGGTTACTTTTTCGCTTTGAAGGAATTGCTCTTCCTGGGGCACGGAAATTTCTTCGATATTCTCCTCGACGATCATGTCCGGGTTGGAGAACATGTCCATGAAAGGATCTGATTCCTCGGCACCAAGGCTATTGGGCAAAAAAGTAACAACCAATGCGAGCAGAAGCGCGAAAGAATGCATTATCTCGCGTTGGCCGATTTTTAAAGGCGTGCGCATATATCCCTCACTTATTTATCTTTTCGATATAGGCTTTTGAGAACACTGAATCGGGAATGGGCGCCAAGGAAATATTATACATGGTCATGGTGGTTTGTTTTCCCGCTACGAGCTCGTCCTTGTAAATAGTGGTCGTGGCTATATATTTATCGCCGATCTTGGAGTAGGTGGGATAGTACGTTGTGCGAAGCA
This sequence comes from Spirochaetota bacterium, assembly GCA_023421875.1. Lineage (GTDB taxonomy): Bacteria > Spirochaetota > Spirochaetia > Treponematales > Rectinemataceae > UBA2256. Next base: position 1,063 of record JAEZSM010000096.1, read on the forward strand.
GACGATCGGTGAGGCTGTAGCTCTGGATCATCAGGAGCACAAAATTGTCCTTCCGCATATAGGCCTTCTGAAAGGCATAGGGGACTTCTTCGTTTATCGCTTTGAGGTTAATGATGTACACATCAAAAGCGCCCAGCTTGCCCTCGGTAAATCCGGTCACCGTGTAATCCGATGCGATAGTAGGCTTTTTGAGGTCGTTGTTCTTTACATCGGTGCCTTCGATATTCTCCTTGAGCGTGGTATGGGTAAAGTTTCTGCTTTCGGGATCGTAGCTCCACATGTTTTCATCGATGCGTAATTTACCCTGACCCTTGTCTACCTCGGGCTGGAGGGTGACCATAACCATGGCATCGTTGCCGTCCCGGCGAAATTGCGTATATTCTCGTATCTTGGGTTCGGTGAAGGTGGGGTCCACGGAGACCATTTTAATGGTCGCCTGGAAATCGCTCTCGGAGAACGTTGCGCGATAGTCGGCCAGTCCGAGCTTTTCCTGGAGTTCCTCGTTGGTTATGGCTGATGCCGTGCCTGCCGCCGCGAGAAAAAGAAGTCCGGCGATAAGAACTCGATTGAAAAAATTATATACTTTCATGTTATACCTCTCTTGTTTAATGAGTGCTACGAAGGGCAGCCGCGGGATCCAGCCGCGACGCTCGACGGGATGGAGAATAGGCCGCTATAAGGCTGAGCGCGATGAGCGACACCAGCACGACCCCCACCATGATAAAGTCAATTAAGAAACTCAAATGACCCCGCAGCAGGAAGAGGCTGTTTATTCCGCTTATGGGTAAAAGCTGCGAAATAAAGCCGACGAGTATGGCTACAAGAATGCCTGCGACGCTGCCCGCCAAGCCCAGGAATATCGCCTCGTAGAGGAATACCAAGAGCACTTCCCGGCGCTGCATGCCCAGGGCTCGCATGGTGCCTATTTCCCTGGTTCTTTCGATGAGCATCATTCTGAACGTATTGCCTATGCCGACCATGGTTATGACAAGAAGAATCCCGAAGGCCGCCTTTCCCACCGAATCGAGGATGGAGAGCAGATTGTTCACTGTTTTCATCATATCGTTGATTGTAGTGAGGGAGTAGGTCGGCTTTCCAACTACCGCGTCGGAAGTAGCCCCGGGAACGCCGGATACACCGGCGACGGTGCCTAAGCTGCTCCTCAGGCTACTCATGCTGCCGCCCATGCCACCCATGCCGCCCGATTTGCCCGCACCTGGGACAGGACTCGGGACGGCGCTTGTGCCCTCAGCGGCCGCCGTGCTGCTTGTCGTCTGGGCCGTCGACGGACGGGGAGTCACGGTCAGCGTCGTGGACAAGGCGGCATGCAAGAGGCCCACCGCCTTGTCGGTCTGAGCGACATCCTTCAAGAGTATATTGAGTGACTGGAACTCCCCCGCTTTGAGATTCAATGCTTGGGCGGTATACTCCAGGCTTGCGTAGGCATAGGCGTCGGCATAATCGCTGGTATCCTTGGCAATGCCGGCCACGATGAAATTAACCACATTGTTCTGGTTTGTCACCGTGGTCATCCTGGCTAGTATTTCGTCGCCCACCTGTGCCTTGATCCTGAGGGCGAGCTTCTCGGGAATGATTATGGCGTTTTCGCCCAAGCTTTCGTCGAACGAGCCTGCTACGAGGGGAAGACGCTCCTTGAGCAGGGCTTCCTCGTCCCAATCAACACCCACAATGGTCGCCGATGATTCATAACTGCCCATGATCAGGGATCCCCGTATGCTGGTACGCTTGACCACAGAATCGACTTCGATTCCGGAGTCTTGGATCGCCTGCACGAGGGGGGCTTCATCCCGGATCACCTGGATGATGGTGCCGCTCTCGAGGCGTTCAACACCCCGCACATAGAGGTGGCCGCCGTTGAGATTGGATAGGTTTTCCCTGGTATTGCTTTCGATGCCGCCAGTAATGCCGGTCAGCAATGTTATCGCGAAGGCGCCAAATGCGATGGCGGCTACTAGGAGCAGGGACCGGCGCTTTTGCCTGAACACATTCCGTAATGCTATTTGTCTTACTATCATAATACGCTCCTATTCATTGCGCATGGCGGTAACAGGGGGAATGGATACCGCGATGGCCACCGGGTAGGCGGCGGATAGAACCGCGATGCCCGCTATCATGCCGAATGCGGCAAGGATCGTGTCCAAGTGCAGCATGGGATAGAAAATTGCGCCCCCCGCCAGGGCTTTTAAATACTCATTGGTTATAGCGATGCCCGATGCCCCAGAAATAAGGACCGCCACGGAGCTTATGATCACCCCGACCAGGCCGGCGACTAAGGCGATGACGAGGGTTTCCAGGCCTATCATTCGCATGATAAAGGCCTTGGTTCCGCCCAGGGCTCTGATAGTCCCGATCTCCGGAATTCGCTCTGAAACGGAAATCACCAGGGTGTTCATGATGATGATCGCCGCGACTACGGCTATGGCCAGTATGACAATCTCGAATATCGTTTTTATGTTGTAGACCATCTTGGCGTTGGCTCCCGCCCCTTCGAGCCAGGGGGCGACTCTGGCTTCGATGCCGTTGTCGGAGAAGAAACGTTCAAGCTCCTTGGATGCCGATGCTTCGGACACGCCGTCCTTAACATCCACGAGTATGTAGTGATACGCCCCAGAGTCGGTTTTGGATAAGGCTTCCCGCTGGCTCAGGTCGCCTAGGATATTGTCAAAGTCCACCGATCCCTCACCGACCTGCAGCTCCTGGGTTTCCACGGCTGCGCCAAAAAGGCTATCTATGGAAAAATCGATGTATTTCGTGTCTTCCTCGGTAAGGGTAACAGAGGTGTCGGCGCCGATTGTCATTCCATAGAGCCCCCGCACCGTATCGACATCCACCAGGCTTACCGCATTGAGCTCGCCGGTGGGTTCCTTGAATTTAAAAAATCCCCGCACAGTAACATCCCGCACCTTTATGGCGCCGGTGGAGGTGGTGCTGGTTATCTGGATCTTTTCCCCGATCTCCAAGGGCCTTCCGATATTCTTCTCGACAGCAGCCTTCCCGCGTTCGTTGAGCACAATGCCCTCTTCGCCGGGCTGCAAAAATCCTCCTCCGAGGATTTCGAGATTATCGGGAAAGGTCGTAGTGTAGCGCTCGGGATCAACACCGAAAAGAAGCGCCATCGCTCGGCCGGCTCCGTCCTTGGATATCATGCCGAAGGTGGCTGCCTGGGGGCTAAAAGCCTGGACACTCGTGGAGGAGCCTAGGAATTCTTCGATTTTTGCGTAATCCGGCAC
>JAEZSM010000163.1 GCA_023421875.1 Spirochaetota bacterium
ACCCAGGCCAAGCTGGGCATTCCCCTGGTGGTTCCTTCCGATCCCGGCCGTTTGGCCAGCCAGTTCGCCATTCCCGACCTGAACATCCTGATGGCACCCTATATCCTCACCGACCCAGCGGTACTCAAAAACCTGCCGGACACCGAGCTTTTCAAGGAGTGGTCCAAAAAGCTCGAAGCCCAGGGCATCGTCTTCGTGGCCAACATGTACAACGGCTTTCGCAACTTCTACACCACCAAGCCAGTCAAGACAGTAAAAGATCTCTCAGGCCTCAGAATCAGGGGTTTCGGCAATGACATCGGCAATGCCTTGGCCAAGTATTTCGGCTTCGCCAACATAGCCATTTCCTTCGGTGAGGTTTTCCCGGCCATCCAGCAGAAGACTCTGGACGGCACCGAGGTCCAGGTATCGGCCGCCGCAGGCGCAGCCTTCTGGGACGTGACCAAATACATCGCCATGACCAAGCACTACATGCTCCAGACATCCTTTGTCTGCTCCACAAGACTCCTCAACACAATGCCCCAGGCAGCCAAGGATTTCTTCCTCAAGACGATACGCGAAAAGGCCTTGGAATACGGAGCTCTCGCCGAGAAGGACGAAGCCGGTTATTACGAGCAGATGCGGCAGCGCGGCGTCACCATCAACGAAGTCAACATCAAGGAGTTCCAGGACGCCATAGCGCCCTTGTATACCAACAACGACCTCAAGTTCTCCCCCGGACTCAAGGAGAAGCTGTTCAAGCAGTTAGGCATGTAAAAAGAATTACACAAAGGTCGCGGGACGGCCCTGGAATCTCCAGGGCCGTCCCGCGGCAGTCCTTCTTGATTTGCCCGCATTGGAGTCGGTATGAGAAAAATCTACCAATGGTTCTGCAAGGTCGAGGAAATAGTCTGCGGCCTGGGATTCGGCTTCCTCATTTTCTTTATCTTTATTTCCGCCGTCCTTCGGCTTTTTAAGCTCTCCATGTCCTGGTACATCGATCTGGCCATGCTCTGCCTTGCCTGGACAGCGTTTCTAGGAGCGGACATCGCCTGGCGCCACGGCCAGATAATCGGCGTCGATATTGTAACGCGAAGGCTGCCTGAAAAGATCAGATGGACCGTGGAGCTTGTCGTACTCGTTATAATCGCCGCTACCTTGGTAGTCATGGTTATTTTTGGCGCCAGGCTCGCCTGGACCGAACGAGTCAGCCGCTACCAGTCCATGCCGATTCCCCTGGCCTTGGTAACCCTGAGTCTGGTTGTCGCTTCGTTTTCGATGGTTTTTTCCACGATCCAGAAAATTCGCAGGCTTGTGCTGCAGATGAGGGGCAGGACCGAAGCCGATCCTATTAAGGGGGGCTCGCGATGACCTTGCTGCTGTTGTGCTTCGTGCTTTTCATGCTCATGGGAATGCCGATAGCCTTTGTCATTGGCATATCAGGCTTCGCCTACTTCCTTTCCCAACCCCAGCTGCCCTTTGAAATTGCGGTACAGATGACGGTGCAGCAGAGTCAGTCTTTCGCCTTCCTCGCTGTGCCATTCTTTATTTTTGCCGGAAACCTGATGAACGTGTCGGGGATCACCAGCCGGCTCTTGAGCCTCGCTCGGCTTCTGACCCGCAGAATGTATGGCGGCACGGCACAGGTCAGCGTCGTGATGAGCACACTGATGGGAGGGGTTTCGGGCTCGGCAACGGCGGATGCCATGATGGAGACGAGGATACTCGGCCCAGAGATGATCAGGATAGGCTACAGAAAAGGATACGTCGTGGCGGTCAACTGCACTACGGCCCTCATCACGGCTACGATTCCGCCTAGCCTGGGGTTTATCATCTTCGGCTTCGTCGGCGAGGTATCCATCGGCCGCCTCTTTGCCGGCGGCATAATCCCCGGCATCTTGATGATGACGTTTCTCATGGCCACCACCACCATCACCAGCCGCTACCACAAGTACGATCCGCCCCGTCCCGACGCCCCGAAGTTGAGCCTTTCCGAGCTCTTCAGGAACCTGAAAGAATCCATATGGGCTCTGCTTTTCCCAATTCTTTTAATCGTCGGCATCAGGTTCGGTGTCTTTACGCCCTCGGAATCCGGCGCCTTCGCGGTTATCTACGCCATCATTGTGGGAAAATTCGTCTATAAGGAGCTGAGTTGGGAAAAATTCAAAAACGCCTTGGTGACGAGCTTTAGGGACAACGGGGCTATCATGCTCATCATCGCCCTTTCGGGATCCTTCCAGTGGGCACTCACCTGGGTTCAGCTTCCCGTGGCGCTGAGCAAGCTCATCTTCGGCATCACTTCCAACGCCCAACTCCTGGTGATCATCATGCTGGTCTTTCTTTTTGTCACAGGGATGTTCGTAGACAGCAACGTGAACTTCCTCCTTTTGACGCCTATATTCCTGCCCATGGTAAAGAGTCTGGGCGTGGATCCGGTGCATTTCGGCGTCCTCATGGCCACCGTTGTCACCCTTGGCGTCATGACGCCGCCCATAGGAGCCGCCCTGTACTCGGTCTGCGGAATAATCGACTGCAAGGTGGAGGATTACACCAAAGCTGCGATTCCTTTTTTTATCGCTATAATGCTCGAGCTTTGCCTGCTCGTGTTTTTCCCCGGGCTTGTCACCTGGATTCCGGACATGATTTTTGGAAAATTCTAGTGAAACCGTCGTATACTAGGCCGATGCCATGAGCTCAAAGGAGAATAGACCGATGGAGCCAGCTTTCAGTGTGAAGAATCCCGATTTCCATGCAAGCCCTTTTACTGGCATGACAAAGAAGCATTATATCGAGTGCGCCAAGTACCTCCTCGAGCGGGCATTCACCCATGTGGCCAATAAAGACGCTCCCTTCGCCTTTCCCATTGTCCCAGGGAAGACCTATCCCCAGGCCGATTCGCCTCCATGGCGCTTCCGCTCCCTCGAGTTCGAGTCCCTAGAGCGGAGCCTGACCCTGGCAGCTCCCCTCATGCATGTGGAGCCCGAGGTGGAGATCAAAGGCATCAAGCTGCGGGACTATTACTGCAACCAGCTCTACAAGATGTTCACCCCCGGCAATCCCCAGTCCCTTCCCCTGCCGGAGGATATGCCCGACGCGACCTACCAGTTCACCTGCGAATTCGGCGGCCTGCTGAAAACGCTCCTCCTTTTGCCTGACGTGATCTGGCCCTACTTCACCCAGAAGCAGAAGGACGAGATGGCCGTCTGCATCTCCAAGTGGGCCCATCACCGGACCACCCAGAACAACTGGCGCATCTTCAACATGGT
>JAEZSM010000104.1 GCA_023421875.1 Spirochaetota bacterium
GTGTATCCACCTCATAGCCGAGGGTTGTTCCCGGTATAGGCTTGAAACGATCATCCACCTTTGCCGTGAGGGCTCGGCAAAGGCGAATGTCCTCACCGTTTTCCGCAGTCCCCGCCGAATTGCCGCCCTCGGCCTTGAGAATCGTCGTATTGATGTGGATGGGCACCCCCATCCTGAGTATTTTGTCCGCGTGTACCTTGTAGCCATTGATTCTTCCCATGATCTCGACAATGCCGACCACCTGCATACCCGCCTGCAGGGCATGGTAGGCGGCGATGAGTCCGACATTGCCAGAGCCGACGACAATAATTCGTTTGGAAACGGCGACAAGGTCGCGGTTTACCAGGGTCTGAAAGGCCCCGGCTCCAAAAACCCCGGGCAGGTCATTGCCGGGAAACAGCAGATTTTTCTCCCTGGCGCCTGAAGCCACAACGAGTGCTGTAAATTCCACAAGGAGGTAGGAAGTGTAATCCTTGTAGACCCCAGCCTTTCTATCCTTGAAAATCGCCACCACGGGAGAATTCTTTAAAATGTTTACGGTGGGCAGTTTTTTGAGTTTTTCCTCCAGCACGAGGGCGATATCGATGCCTCGTACGCCGGCGTAGCAATCCTTTTCCGAGCCGAAAAACTTGTGTGTTTGAAGAACAAGTTTACCGCCTAACCTGTCCTTGTCGTCGGCGACAACCACCTGAAAGCCCATCTTGCCCAGTTCGTAGGCCGCGGAGAGGCCGGAAGGCCCTCCTCCAATCACGAGAATATCGGTATGGAGAGCCCTGCGTTCCGCCTGCTTTAATCCTTCATCAGCCACCGGCAAGGAAGCTAAGCCCCTGAGACTGCGCACATCCATGCCTTCGGCCAAGGGCGTGAGACAAGATTTTCTCGGGATTCCATCGATGAGGACTGTGCACTGGGAACACTGTCCGTTGGCGCAGAAAAGGCCCTGTGGAGCTCCGTCCTTGGGGTGGTAAGAAAATGTATTCTTGCCCAGGGCCATGAGGGCTGAAGAAAGGGCCTCGCCCTCGAAGCCTTCGGCCTGTTGCCCATTGAAAAAAAACCGTACCGTTTTTCTGCCCTCAGGCAGCTTCAGGACAGGATGCGAATCGATCCTAGGCATTGGATTCTCCGAATTGGCTATCGGCACCGACAATTCAGGCTATAGCCGCCGTTCCGGGATGTCAAGAAAAAATCTCTTGTGGAATCTTGCGTATATTTATGCAGCGATATAGTATGCCCGGAAGGAGGAAGATGCGCATGACAAACAAGAAGACTGGCCTAGTCGTCAGGATATGCTGTGCCGCACTCTTTCTGGCTCTGCTGGCCGGCTGTGGCGGTGGATCAGAAAAAACGGTGAAAATCGCCCTGCAGGCTCCGATCACTGGAGACTATGCCTACGAAGGCCAGATGGCCAAGCAGTCGGTGGAGGTTGCGGCCGAGCTTATCAATAAGGCCGGCGGTGTATTGGGCAAGCAGGTGGAAGTCGTCATCGTCGACGATGCCTCCAATCCGAAGGATTCAGCCCTGGCGGCTCAGAAAGCCGTGTCGCAGAAAGTTGCCGCGGTCATTGGCAGCTACGGCTCATCGGTAACCGAACCAGCGGCGGATATTTACGAAAAGAACAAAATGGTCTCTGTTGGTTATGGCTGCACGGCGGTCAGGCTCACCATGGACAAGGAGCGCAAGTATTTCTTCAGGACCTGCGGCCGGGATGACGCCCAGGGATTGTTCTTCGGCAAGTACGCCGTCGAAACCATGGGCGCCAAACGTATAGCCATAATGCACGACAATTCCACCTTTGCCAAAGGCGTGGCCGACGAGGCTATGAAGGCCCTGGAGCCCTACGTAACCGAGGGCAAGACCGAAATTGTCTACTTCGATGCGATCACCCCGAAGGAGAAGGATTTTTCCGCCGCGGTGACAAAGCTCCGGGAGACCAAGCCCGATGTCTGGTATTTCACCGGCTACTATCCCGAGGCAGGGCTTCTCATACGCCAGGCCAGGGATGCGGGGCTGGACTGCCCCTTCATCGGCGGAAACGCCGCGATCAACGATGATTTTGTCAAGATCGCCGGCCTTGATGTGGCCGCCGGCGCCCTGATGACCCAGGAGCCTTTGGTCACCGATGTCACCACCGATATAGCCAGCCAGTTCAAGAGTCTCTACCAGGAGAAATTCAAGGAACTGCCCTCCAGTCCCTGGCCCGTCTACGCCGCAGACGCCCTGTACGCCATCGTGGGAGCGATAGACAAGGCGGGCAAACTGGATTCAGACGCTATAGCCGATGCGATGCGGACAAAGATGGACGGCGTCCAGGGAGTGACCGGGGCCCTGCTCTTCAGCGATCGGGGTGACCGCAGGGATGTTCCGTACAAGATGTACTCAGTCGACGCCGAAGGGAAACTTGTCGTTTCTGAGCTTTGAATAAAGCGGCCTCTAGGCCGTTCAAAGTCTGGATAGTAATCGTCTCGGGGCTGGATTTTCCAGCCCCATTTTAGGACGGTGTTGTATAGCTTCGCCCTAGATACTTCACGAAAGGGAGAAAGGTGTCCACTTTTTTTGAACAGCTAGTGAATGGATTGACCGTGGGCTCGTTCTACGCTCTTGTTGCCCTTGGCTATTCCATGGTCTACGGCGTCATGAAGCTCATCAACTTTGCCCATGGCGATCTTTTCGCCCTGGGCGCCTATCTTGGCTACAGTCTCCTCACCGGAGCCACGGGAAAGATCACCGCATCCATGGGGCTCTGGGGCGGCATAGGCTTTACCGCAATCCTTGTAGCCCTGAGCGTAGCGCTGGCGGGGGTTCTGGTGGAACGTATCGCCTACAGGCCGGTCTACCCCTCGGGCAGGCTATCTCTTGTCGTCTCGGCACTGGGAATGGCAATCTTTATCCAGAATGCCGTAATGGCCATCTGGGGCTCTAGGCCCCGGGCCTTTCCGGCTTCGGTGGTGCCATCCCTGCGCTTTTCTCTCTTCGGCATTCCCGTAACCCTTTTGCAGGTGACCATATTGGGAATCTCCTTCGCCCTGATGCTCATAATATGGTTTATCGTCGAAAAGAGCAGATTCGGAGCCGCGGTGCGAGCCTCCGCGTTGGACAGGGAAACTGCCACCCTCCTGGGCATTGATGTCCGCAAGGTCATCTTCTTCGTGTTCGCCCTGGGACCGGGCTTAGGCGGCGTCGCAGGGCTGATGAACGGTCTCTACTAC
>JAEZSM010000145.1 GCA_023421875.1 Spirochaetota bacterium
ACAGGCAACGCTTCGGAATCGTGCCCGACTTCAGGCTTGACGAAAACCTTGTGCTCAAGAGCTATGCCAGCCCTGCCTTTTCCTCTGGCATCGGCATCCTCGACATGAGCGCCATCGCGGAGTACGGAAAGAATCTCATCCAGGGCTACGACATCAGGGCTGGACAGGGACCAGCCACAAAGGTCGGCTCCATGTCCGGGGGCAATCAGCAGAAAGTCATCATAGCCAGGGAGATCGAGCTCTCCCCCGATCTCCTCTTGGTAGCCCAGCCCACCCGGGGTCTCGATGTGGGCGCCATCGAGACCATCCACTCCCGGCTCATCGCCGAGCGGGACAAGGGCAGAGCAGTGCTTCTGGTTTCCTTCGAGCTGGACGAAATACTTAACCTCTGCGACCGGATCGCCGCCATATCCAAGGGCGAGATCGTGGGCATTGTAGACGCAAAGGACGCAAAAGAACGGGACATCGGCGCCATGATGGCTGGTTTCCGTTCCACTGCCCCGGCAGAACAGGAGGCGGAATGAAACAGCCAAGCCTGAATAAAAGCCTTCTGGACCGCCTGCTCTCCTCGGACAAGGCGGTGTCGATCAGCGTCGTCCTTCTGGGCTTTCTCTGCGGGACCCTCTTGGTCGTCGCGGTGGGGCGCAATCCCTCGGGCATGTACAGCGCCATGCTCCAGACCCTCACAGGTCTGGACGTGACCAGGGGTACCTGGAACATCCGCTACGTGGGAGAGTGGCTCAACGCCAGCCTTCCCCTTATTCTCTGCGGCCTGTCCATGGCCTTCGCCGCCCGGACCGGGCTTTTCAACATCGGCGCCGAAGGCCAATACGTCGTAGGACTTACGGCGGCCCAGTTCGTGGCTCTTTTCGGACCCCAGATATCGGGGCTCCACTGGCTGCTCGCCCTCCTGGCGGCTGCCGTAGCGGGAGGTCTGTGGGGCGGCATCGTGGGCTGGCTCAAGGCAAAATTCTCGGTCTCCGAAGTCGTAGCGACCATAATGCTAAACTATGTGGCATTCTTCGCTTCCCGCTGGCTCACCATGCTCATCCCCGGCTCCAACACCTACCGAACTCCCAGCTTCCCTGCCACCGCCAGGCTCAGCAACCCCCTCATAAGCCAGCTCACCAACGGCTCCAGGCTCAATCTGGGGCTCTTCGTCGCCATCATCTCCTGCCTCGTCTTCTGGTTTATCATCGAAAAAACCAAGCTCGGCTTCGAACTCAGGGCGACGGGCCTGAACAAGGACGCGGCGCGCTACGCGGGCATAAACGTCACCAAGGGCATCACTACCTCCATGATCATAGCCGGAGCCTTCGCCGGCCTGGCCGGCGCCGTGGTAGCCCTAGGCTCCTTCAGTTACGGCCGGGTCCTGGGTGGCAACGACAACTACGGATTCAACGGCATAGCCGTCGCCCTGGTGGGCAACAGCACGGCAGGAGGCACGCTCATCGCCGGCCTTCTATTCGGCATGCTGGCATCTGCCCAGCCCCTCATGCAGTCCCGGCAGATTCCCAAGGAAGTCACCTGGATCATCTCGGGCCTGGTGGTCATCTTCATCTCTCTCCGGGCTGCATTCAGGATCGTGCTGGACAAGCGCGCCAAGCGGAGAGCGGCGGAACTGAAGGAGCGCAGCGATGAATGACCTCATACGAATGATCCCTTCGATCCTTATGATCGTCTCGCCCATTCTCATCTCGGCAGTGGGGGGCATGATCTGCGAAAAAGCAGGGGTGGTCAACATCGCCCTGGAGGGGCTCATGGGCATTGGAGCCTTTACGGCGGCCACCGTCCATGTCCTCATCGAATCGTCGACCCCCATGTCGGTAGGGATAGCGATTGTCGCGGGAGGCCTTACCGGACTCGTGGTATCTCTCATTCACGCCTACGCCTCCATCTCCCTCAACGCAAATCAGGTAATATCGGGAACGGGCATAAACCTTCTGGCCACTGGAGGCACGATCTTCCTGGCGCAAGTGATTTTCAAGATGGAACGTACCCAGCCCTTCAAGCTGGGCATGATGCCCGGCTTCGGGGGGATCTACCCCACTGCCTGGATAGCCCTGGGAATAGTCGTCCTTTCCTGGTACCTGCTCTACCGGCGGCCCTTCGGACTCAGACTCCGGGCTTGCGGCGAGCACCCCCAAGCCGCGGCCTCCGCCGGCATCGACGTGCGCCGGATGCGTTACATCGCCGTCCTGGCCTCGGGCTTCCTGGCCGGCGTTGCGGGCTCCTGCCTCGTGCTCACCCAAACGATCCAGTATACGGTCAATACGATAAACGGCGCGGGCTTTATAGCCCTTGCGGCCGTGTCCTTCGGACGCTGGCTGCCCAAGGGAGTGGCGGGCGCTTCCCTGCTTTTCGGCACAGCAGTAGCCCTGGCAATCTATATGGTCAATATCGAGAGCCTACGCTTTCTTCCCTCGGAATTTTTCAGCATCCTGCCCTACATAATCACCCTGGTCACCCTGGTGCTTTTTTCGGGCAGGGATTACGCGCCCCGGGCTTCCGGGCAGCCCTACGAACGGGGCGGCAGCTGATATCCGCCCGAACAGGAGCATGGCTTTATTGCAGTGATGGCTCGCCTTCGGCGCAGCAAATTTGAGCAAGGAGATTTTCATGGATCATTCCATACAAAAAAAACGGCAGCTGGAACACTTTGCCTCGGGCACGCCCCATAACCAGGCTAAAAAGGGAGATCTGGCCCCCTTCGTCCTCATGCCCGGCGATCCCCTAAGGGCCAAGTATGTGGCCGAGACAAGGCTAAAGGATGTCCGCCAGGTCACCGGGGTTCGCAACATGTTCGGCTTTACCGGTACATGGCAGGGAAAGGAAGTGAGCGTCATGGCCTCGGGCATGGGTGCTCCCTCCATGGGCATCTATTCCTTCGAACTTTTCGCCTTCTACGGTGTAGAGAGCATCGTTAGGATCGGCACCTGCGGAGGCATGATCGCCGACATCGACGTGGGTGACCTGGTCATCGCCATGACCGCTTCCACCGATTCCAACTATGCCCACCAGTACAGGCTGAACGGCAGCTTCTCGCCCTGCGCCGACTATCCCCTTCTGGAAAAAGCCGTATCCTCGGCCAAGGCTAGAAAAATAAAACACTGGGTGGGCGGCATCTTCTCCTCCGACGTCTTTTCCCTCTACTCGGCCCTGCCCGAGGAAGAAGGCTGGGAGCGCTGGGCATCCATGGGCTGCGGGGCCACCGACATGGAGTGCTTCGCCCTCTACTGCAACGCCGCCTATCTGCGCAGGAAGGCCCTCACCCTCCTCACCTGCTCGGATTCCAATATTTCGAGGAAGGAGATGAGCCCCCAGGAGCGCCAGACATCCCTCAACTCCATGTTTGACGTAGCCCTCGACCTGGTCTGAACCAGCTACCATGGAATACTCGGCGAAGGCTAAAGCGGCGGAATTCCTGGGAATCCTGGAGCGCAGATACGCCTGCAAACGTTTTTCAACCGAATACAAGCCGGACAAGGATACTATTTCATACATCCTGGAGTGTGGAAGACGTGCACCCTCCTCCTTCGGCCTCGAACCCTGGCATTTTTCTATATTTTCCAGCCGGGAAGGGATAAAAACCCTCGGGGACTTCTGCTTTGCCCAGGAGGCTGTCTATACTTCCAGCTTCGCCGTGGCCATACTCGTCCAGAAGGGCAGCTGTTTTAAACCGGATTCGGAATTTATCCAAAGGAGGGCCGAGCGCTTCCCCGGCGGATACGCTGTCTTCGAGCCCGATTACCGGCCCTACTACGAGTTCCTCGAATCGGTACGAAGGACAGAGCACTGGGCCAGGGCTCAGAGTTATATAGCCGCGTCCTTCATGATGCTGGGCGCCACATCCATAGGTCTGGATTCCTGTCCCATCGAGGGGTTCGACGAAACGGCCCTGCTCCGTTTCTTGGACAAGGATGAGAAGCAGTGGCTGCCGGGCATCGTTGTCGTTTTCGGCAAAAGGGATGAAGAAATCAGGCAAAAAATACGGGAACCGTTAGAAAACCTGACAGAGTTTATTTAAGCGGCTTATTTAAGCGCGACCACCCTGCAGAACCTCTTTTTCCCTGCCCTGAGGAGAAGCTCCGAGTCCTTGTCCAGCCTGTCGCCCTGCACGATAAAGGCCGGGTCGCCGATGGCTTCCAGCTCTCCGCGGCCAATACCTGAGAGGAATGCCCCGCCCTGTTGCACCAGGCGCCGAGCCTCGCTCTTAGTGGAGGCAAGCCCTGCGTCGACGAACAAGTCCAGGATGCCGTAGCCGGCCTCGAACCTGGCCCGACTCAGCTGGACCGTGGGCATGGCGCTCCTGTCGCCCGAGCCGCCGAAGGCGGCTCGGGCGCCGGCCAAGGCCTTGTCCGCCTCTTCTTTGCCGTGGATCATGGCGGTCACTTCCCAGGCAAGGCGCTCCTTGGTGGCGTTTATGGCAGAATCCTTGCCTGCAGCGAGCTTTCGGCATTCTTCCACGGGCAGGAAGGTGAACATCAACAAAAAGCGCTCCACATCGGCGTCGGACACGTTTCGCCAATACTGGAAAAACTCGTAGGGGCTTGTCATCTCGGGATCCAGGAACAGTGCCCCCTTCTCTGTCTTGCCCATCTTTTTGCCATCGCTGGTGGTTACCAGGGGGAAGGTGAGCCCGAAACATTCGGCCCCCTCCACCCTTCTGATGAGCTCGATGCCCGCAACGATATTGCCCCACTGGTCGTCACCGCCCACCTGAAGCCTGCAGCCATGCCGCTTATAGAGCTGAAGATAGTCATAGCTTTGGAGAAGCTGGTAGTTGAATTCGATAAAGGAAAGCCCTGTCTCCATTCTCATTCTGTAGGACTCGAATGAGAGCATTCGATTGACCGAGAAGTGCCTGCCGATATCCCTCAGGAAATCGATGTAGTTGAGATTGGCCAGCCAATCCTTGTTGTTGGCCGAGTACAGAGTTTTGCCGTCAAACTTAAGGAAGCTGTCCAGCTGCCCCAGAAAGCGATGCGCGTTGGCGTCGATCTCCTCGTAGCTGATAATCTGCCGCATGGTGGTTTTACCCGAGGGGTCGCCGATCCGGGCCGTGCCCCCGCCCATGAGGACTATGGCGTTATGCCCAGCCTCGTGGAGATGGCGGATGGCGAAGTAGGGAACCATGTGCCCTATGTGGAGAGAGGGACCAGTGGGATCGCAGCCCTCGTAGAGTGTTATCGGACCTTCGTCCATAATCTTGGACAAACCTTCCAGGTCGGTGCACTGCTGTATAAAGCCGCGGGTTTGCAGGATTTCAAGGGCTTTGTTCATGGGTTTCCTCGCTTTCTCGGGCCAGTATAGCGGTAAAGGAGATTTTTTCTCAATATATCGGGGCTATTTTCATCCTGCAGCGCAAATAATATTTTATTTTTTTCCGCGCCTGTGCTATTATTCATTAGACAGAGGCGCAGGAGACTGTTAATTGCCTAAAACTAGGGGCAAAAACGCTCCGATCAGCCTCTCCAAGAGTCATTCCCAAGGAGAAGAACATGGCGACAAACGGAACTGCGATGACAAAAGCCCAGCTGGTCACCGCCCTTGCAGAGAAGACGAGCATGACGAAGAAGGATGTGAAGGCGTTTCTCGATTCTCTCGCAGAAGTAGCCTACAAGGAAGTCAAGAAAAACAAAAAGTTCACCCTCCCCGGGTTCGGCATTCTAAAGCTTGCCAAGCGCAAGGCTCGCACCGGCAGAAACCCCGCCACTGGCGAGGCGATCAAGATCCCGGCCAAGACGGCGGTCAAGTTCACCGTTTCCAAGCCCTGCAAGGAAGGGGTGCTCGGAAAATAAGGCTTTTAAAAAGGGCTGCGGCATACCTCGCAGCCCTTTTCGTGTTACCTGTGCTCTTTCGTCACATCTTCACGAAGATTATGCACTCTCGTTTTCGTAAGTACCGAGAGGAGCTCTGAGAGTATTGACACGGCAATTTCCTCGGGTGTTTCGGCTCCGATATCCAAGCCTACAGGAGCGTGGATTTTGTCGAGCCTTTCCTTTGGACAGCCTTCGGCCTCTAAATCCTCGAACAGTTTGCTGACTTTTTTTCTCGAACCAAGAAGCCCCAAATACGACCAGGATTTGTCGATGAGCGCCCGGAGCGCTTCGGCGTCCCTGGAATGGGTAGCGATGACAATGGATCGACTTGAATCCTCTGGGAGCCTGGCGAGCAGGCCGCCGAGATCTTTATCGACATGGAAAACCGCTGCTTTTGGAAAGCCCTCCAGTCTGAGGGGTTCTTCCCTATCGTCGGCGATTTCGATGGAAAAACCCGCATAGTCCGCCAATCGCGCCAGGGCGAGACCAACATGGCCTGCTCCGACGATCAGCAATCTCCGACGTGCGGGGATTACATCGATGTACAATTCCTGAGCCCCACCGCAATGCATGAGGGGAGACTCTTCGTTCTGATTTTCCGTGAGCTCGTAGCGGAGCAGCCTGGGCTTCGATGCGGCGATGCAGGTGAGGGCTTCGGAAACGACCTTGGTTTCCAGGTCTCCCCCGCCGATTGTGCCGAGGCTGCTGCCGTCGGCGCGGACCAGAAGCCTGGCCCTGGTGCGGGGTGTGGAGCCTGAGCTGGAGAGGATACTCACCAGGGCGAAAGCCCTGCCCTGGGCGCTAAGGGCTGCCGCTTCGGCCAGAACTTTTGCATCCTCGCTCATCTGCTATACCCTCTTGTACGACTTGATCTTGCTGCGCAGATACTCATGGAGCGATGCCCTGGGAACCCTGTCCTGGAGCATGGTATCCCTGTCCCGGACGGTGACGGTGCCGTCTTCCTTGGACTGGTAGTCGATGGTGACGCAGTAGGGAGTGCCGATCTCATCCTGGCGGCGGTAGCGTCTGCCGATGGCCCCGGACTGGTCGTAATCGGTGGAATAGTCCTCTTTCAGCTCCGCCCTGATATCCCGGGCCAACTCCGCAAGTCCGTCCTTCTTCATGAGGGGAAGAACCGCCACGGTTACCGGTGCCACGAGGGGGTGAAAGTGGAGCACGCTGCGCCAGTCGTCGTCGTTGCCCTTGTCTGCCACTTTCTGGTCCTCGTAGGCGTCGCAAAGCACAGCCAAAAGCTGCCTGGTTAGGCCCGCGCTGGTCTCTATAATATAGGGGATGTACCGGGCGTTCCCGTTGTCCTGATCGATGTACTGCATGTCCTTGCCCGAGAATTCCTGATGCCGGGTCAGGTCGTAATCGGTGCGGTTGTGAACCCCTTCCAATTCCTTAAAGCCCATGGGGAACTCGTATTCGATGTCGTAGGCGTCTTTGGCGTAGTGAGCGAGTTCGTCCGGCCCATGCTGATGCCAGCGGAGCTTGTCCATCCGGACTCCCAGCTTTTCGTAGTAAGCCCAACGCTGGGCTCGCCAGTAGTCGAAGAATTTCTCATCCTCGCCGGGCTTTACGAAATACTGCATTTCCATCTGCTCGAACTCGCAGGTGCGGAAGATAAAGTTTTTTGTGACAATCTCGTTGCGAAATGCCTTGCCCACCTGGGCGATGCCGAAGGGAATCTTCATGCGGTTGGACTGGACGATGTTCTTGTAATTGACATAGATGCCCTGGGCCGTCTCGGGGCGGAGGTATATGAGGCCTGTCCCATCGTCTACCGGTCCGATATTGGTCTTGAACATGAGGTTGAATTTACGGGTATCGGTGAGTTCGCCGCCGCAGTCGGGACACTCTTTGCGGGCGAGTTTGTCCTGGTCGATCTGGTCGGCCCTGAAGCGGGTCTTGCATTTTTTGCAGTCCACCAGCGGGTCGGTGAAATTTTCCACGTGCCCCGAGGCTTCCCAGACCCTAGGATGCATAAGAATGGCTGCGTCCAGGCCGACGATATCATCGTGGAGTTGGGTCATCTCCTTCCACCAAAACCTCGCAATGCGGTTCTTGAGCTCGACTCCCATGGGTCCGTAGTCCCAGGCGCCTGCCTGGCCCCCGTAGATCTCCGAAGACTGAAAGACAAATCCTCGTCGCTTGGCCAGCGAGACGATTTTTTCCATGCTGAGGGATTCCTTGATCTGGGGATTCTGTGCTGCCATTATGCCTGCTCCTGTGCGCTGCTTCCGATGAGTGGAACGCTGTTGAGTACCGGGGGATAGCACAGCGGAGTGTGAGCTTCCGCCCGGCCGTTGGCAAGGAGTATATACCGCGCAAGCCTGGCAGGGCGAGGGGTCGGAGTTGAAGAAAGGGCTGCCCGGGAATAAGAATCCCGAACAGCCCTTGGCTTTAGAAACTACGCTTGACTAAAGGCTTAAGGCTCGACTGTGGTGTTGTAAACCTGCTGGCCGTCCTTCATCTCGATGATGACGACGGACTTGACCGGGTTACGGTTCTCGTCGTAGCTGATCTGTCCGCCCACGCAGGCCAGGTCGGTAGTTTTAAGCGCGTCGCGGATGGCTTCGTTGTTGGTCTTGCCCGCCCGCTTGATGGCATCCAGAAGAATATTCATGCCATCGTAGGCAAGGACGGCCAAGGCGTCAGGAGGAGCGCCGTACTTGGCGTTGTACTTGCGTACGATATCCTGGACCACAGGTCTGGTGTCGTCCTTGGAGTAGTGGTTGGTAAAGTAGCCGCCATTGACCGCGTCGCCGCCGATGTTGACCAGCTCGGAAGAATCCCAACCGTCGCAGCCGACAAGGGTGCCCTCGTAACCGAGTTCCCTGATCTGCTTGGCGATGAGTCCCACGTCGTTATAGTAGGCGGGGATATAAACCGTCTGGGGTTTGGCCTGGACAATCTTGGTGAGCTGGGCCTTAAAGTCGGTGGCGCCGGAGGGATATCCCTCACTGGCTACAATCTGCCCGCCCAGAGAGGTCAGCGAGGCGCTGAAGGTCTCGGCCAGGCCCTTAGAATAGTCGTTGCCCAGGTCGAATATCACGCCCGCGGTCTGGAATCCCAGGTTCTCCACGGCGAACTTGGCCATGACGGAGCCCTGGAAGGGGTCGATAAAGCAGCTTCTATAGATATAATCGCCGATCTGGGTAACCTTTTCGTTGGTAGCGGTGGGGGTCATCATGGGGATCTTGGCCGCCTGGGCGATGGGAGCGCCGGCCAGGGCGACCCTGGAGGTTATGCCACCCACGATGGCTACGACCTTGTCCTGCTCGATAAGCTTGCTGAATACGGCAGCGCCTTCGGCAGGATCACCCTTATCGTCTTCGACGATGAGG
>JAEZSM010000169.1 GCA_023421875.1 Spirochaetota bacterium
CTCTTTATCATGGAACCAGAGGTTTGATCATGGCAAAACTATGGCAGGGCGCAGCGACCGCAGGGGGACTGGCACCAGAGGTCGAGGCCTTTCTTTCATCCTTGTCGATCGACTCCAAATTACTGGATGAGGATCTGCAAGGTTCCATCGCCCACGCATCCATGCTGGGCGAACAAGGAATTCTCAACGCGGCTGATGCCGGGGCGATCGTGGACTGCCTGACGGCGATGCGGACCGAAGCGGCCGACGGAAGGCTTGCCGTCGATCTCGAGAGCGAGGATGTCCACAGCTTTATCGAAGCTGAGCTCACCCGCCGCCTTGGTGACGCCGGAAAGGCAGTGCACGCCGGCCGCAGCCGGAACGACCAGGTGGCTACCGCCTTCAGGATTTATATTCTGAAAGCCTATGACCGCACCGAAGCTGAGATCTATACGGTTCTCGGGGCGATTCTGCAGCTGGCCGAAGATAACAGGGACAGCCTCATGCCCGGCTATACCCACCTGCAGCGTGCCCAGCCCATAACGCTTGCCCATCATCTTCTGGCCTGGGCGGCCGCTCTCGAGCGCGATGCGGCCCGGCTGCGCGACGGGCGCGGGAGGGCTGACGAATGCCCCCTGGGCTCCGGAGCCCTGGCGGGTTCGGGGCTGCCGGTGGACCGGGACAAGACTGCGGCTGCCCTGGGATTCGCGCGCCCGTCGCGCAACACCATGGACGCCGTGGCCGACCGGGATGCCTGTGTCGAATATGCCGCCGCCTGCGCAAGCCTGATGGTGCACCTTTCCAGGGCCTGCGAGGATATCGCGCTCTGGGCTTCCAGCGAATACGGCTTCGTGCGCGTGAAAGACTCGGCCAGCACTGGTTCCTCGATAATGCCCCAAAAACGCAACCCCGATCCCGCAGAGCTCGTCCGCGGAAAAAGCGCCAGGGTTCTCGGCAATCTTCAGGCCCTCCTGGTGCTCCAGAAGGGGCTTTCGTATGCCTACAACCGCGACCTTCAGGAGGACAAGGAACTGTTCTTCGACGTGGAAGCCACGACGATCGCTTCGCTGAAAGCCTTCGGCGCCCTGATAGCAGCCCTGGAACCCCGGAAGGACAGAATGCGAAAAGCGCTGGATGAAGGATTTTTAGAGGCGACCGATGTGGCCGAATACCTGGTGCTTAAAAGTATTCCCTTCAGAACCGCCTACCTGGCAGCCAAGGCGCTGGTGCAACGCTGCCTGGCCCAGGGCAAGCGGCTGGCTGAACTCTCCGCCGATGAAGCGGCTGCTGCCGACGGCATCTTCGCTCTTCCGGCTGTTTCTTGGCCAGAACTCCAGGCTTATCTTGAACCGGAAGCCTGTGTCGCCCGGCGTAAGCAGTCCGGTGGGCCGGCGCCCGAACGGACGGGGGAGGAGATAGAACGCCTGATACTCGTGCTGCGGCAGGGGCTGCAGGATATCGCTACCCGTAAAGCCGGCCTGGCGGAGCCCAGCGGCACTGCCGCGGCAAAATCCTAAGTCCGGAGGATGTATGGAGCGCAGCACTGAAGCTCCCGTCTATCCCTGTATTCTCTTGGCGGCGGGCTCTGGCTCTCGAATGAAAGGCGGGTCCAAACTTCTGCTTCCCTTAGGCGATGGAAATATCCTCGTCAAAGCCGCCAAGGCAGCCTTGGAATACTGCAATCCCCTTATTGTCGTGACAGGAAAGGACAGCCTTCTCGTGGAGGAATGCCTCAGGCGAGCAGGCCTTGAACGAGCAGACAAGGGACATACCAGCCTCACCGGCGGAGCAGCCACGAAACGACTGGTTTTTGTGAACAACCCCCGCTGGACCGACGGGCGCATCGCTTCGATACGAGCAGGAATCAAAGCCCTGTATAGCGGCGCGGAGGGCTTTTTTCTCTCCCACGCGGATATGCCCTTTATCGATCCGGCAGTTTACAGAAACTTGAGCGAGGCGGTGAAGGCACGGCAATCCGCCGGCTTTCCTCCATCATTGGTATTTCCTTCGATGGAAGGAAAAAAAGGGCACCCGGTTTTCTTTCCCTCGGACTTCATTCCGGCTATCCTTGCCACCCGGCAGGCCGAGAGCCTAAAAACAGCCGTTGGCTGCTTGAGACAAGTCAATGTGGAAACAACCTGCGAAGGCATTTTTGAGGACATCGACAGCCCACAGGACTACAAAAGGCTTTGCAGTAAATACGGGTTTACCGACGGCGACTTTAGCGCGGGCAAGGCTCTATGAACAAGCAATCGGAAAAAACGAACGCCGTGCGGCTTGCGGAGCGCCAGGGCATTCATTTTTCCCTGCGCAGCTATACCGTGGACGAGGACCTTTCGGCAGCCCACGCGGCGGAGCGGCTCGGCATCGATCCAGACCGGGTTTTTAAAACCATTGTCGTCCTTGGCGAACGGAAGGGAGCCTTTGTCTGCATCATCCCGGGTTCATGCGAGATCGATCTGAAAAAGGCGGCCGCGGCCATGGGCGATAAATCCTGCGCACTCTTGCCACTAAAAGACCTGGAAGCCCTCACCGGTTACCAGCGGGGAGGCTGTTCGCCCCTGGGCATGAAGAAAAAGCTACCGACCTTTCTGGACGAGACATCCTCCCTGTTCGACTGGATTTCCGTGAGCGCCGGGCGGCGGGGACTTCAGATGATTCTTTCTCCAGCCGATCTTATCTCGCTCAGCCAAGCGAGTCTGGCCGATATGATCGCCCCTTTTGTGAATAATTATACAAAAAATATGTAAAAATTACCTAAAATCCCGGAGCTCCTCTTGAATAAAGCAGCAGTGAACGCTACTTTATTCAAAATTCGTCATACAGCCCGAGCGTCGCTCTTAACGTTGAACACTACAGGGAGCAGCCTAGCCGAGCCTGCGGCCTTAAGCAGACCGCAGCAGCGCCAAAGGTGAACGAAACAGGAGCGCCCGATGTACCCCCAGGCTGTGTGGCGCAGCACCCTGCTAAGGAGCTTTCATGGGATCAAAAAAGCCTGAGGCCTTACTGCTTCTGGAAGACGGCAGCGAATTCAGGGGCCAGGCATTTGGCGCTCTTCGTCCTTCTTCGGGGGAGGTCGTCTTTTCCACTGGCATGGTCGGATATCCTCAATCCCTGACCGATCCTTCGTACAGAGGGCAGATCCTTGTCCTCACCTATCCCCTGGTAGGCAACTACGGGGTTCCCGCCTTGAAATTCGACCGTTACGGCATACCCTTGGATTTCGAGTCCGAAAAAATTCAAGTCTCGGGGCTGATTATCTCTGAGCTCAGCGAAGAGCCTAGCCATTACAGCGCAAAGCGCAGCCTTTCGGCCTGGATGGAGGAGGAAGGGATACCGGGAATTAGTGGTATCGATACCAGAGCCCTTACCCAGGTGCTGCGTGAGCGGGGAGTGATGCGCGGTCGGATTATCCTTCAGAGCCCGGGAATCGCCAAAGCAACGGCCATGGAGGACAGTGAGAGCGAGCGCCGTGACGCGGATGAATCACATCCCGTGGCCGAAGTTTCCTGCGCCGCACCCAAGCTTTACAAGACAAACCCCACAGGCCCCACCATCGCGCTCATCGACTGCGGGGTCAAGGCCAATATACTCAGGATCATGCTGGGAAGCGGTGCGAATGTCCTTCGCCTGTCCTGGGATAGCGACCTCAAGGGTATCGAGTGCGACGGCATATTCATTTCCAACGGCCCCGGGGATCCCAAAGCCTGCACCAAGACCATCGCCTCGGTGCGACGCGCCCTTCAGGGCGATATTCCCATCTTCGGCATCTGCCTGGGAAACCAGATTCTGGCCCTGGCGGCGGGGGCGGACACCTACAAGCTGCCCTACGGACACAGGGGCCAGAACCAGCCTGCCCTGGAAGTGGGGGGTAAGCGCTGTTTCATGACCAGCCAGAACCACGGCTACGCGGTTAGGGAGGAGAGCATTCCCCACGGCTGGGAGCCCTGGTTTGTCAACGCCAACGACGGCACCATAGAAGGCCTGCGCTCACATCGCAAACCTTTCAGCGCGGTGCAGTTTCATCCAGAGGGCTGTCCAGGCCCCAGAGACACTCAGTTTCTTCTGGAAGCCTTTATCGCCGAAGCCGCTCGGTACGCCAATAATCGGAGAAACGCATGAAAAAACCGGAAAAAGTCCTGGTCCTCGGTTCGGGCGGCCTCAAGATCGGCCAGGCGGGGGAATTTGACTACTCCGGCTCCCAGGCGCTCAAGGCCCTGCGGGAAGAGGGAGTCAAGTCCGTTCTCATCAACCCCAATATCGCAACGATCCAGACCAGCGAGGGCATGGCCGACGCAACGTATTTTCTTCCCCTTACGCCTGAGTTTGTCAGAAAAGTCATAGAAAAAGAGAGACCTGATGGTATTCTTCTGGCCTTCGGTGGACAGACAGCCCTCAACTGCGGCATCCAGCTCTATGACGAGGGTATCCTCTACAAGTATGGTGTGGAAGTCTTGGGCACCTCTGTGGATGCGATCAGACTTACCGAGGACAGGGAACTCTTCGCTGAAAAGCTGCACAGCATCGGCGCCAAGACGCCCCGGAGCGTCGCAGCCCTTTCGGTGGAAGAAGCCAGGGAAGCCGCCGCCGAAATCGGGTACCCTGTCATGGTGCGGGCGGCCTTCGCCCTGGGAGGCGCTGGATCTGGTCTTTGCAAGAACGAAAAGCAGCTCACCACGCGCTGCGAAAAAGCCTTTTCCCTCTCCCCTCAGGTGCTGGTGGAGGAATGGCTGGGTGGCTGGAAGGAAGTGGAATACGAGGTGGTGCGGGACAGATTCGACAACTGCATCACTGTCTGCAACATGGAAAATTTCGATCCCCTGGGCATCCATACCGGCGAGAGCATCGTCGTAGCTCCCTCCCAGACTCTGACGGACCGGGAATACCATCTTTTGCGTTCCGTCGCCCTCCAGGTCATCCGCAGTATCGGAATCGTGGGGGAGTGCAACATCCAATACGCCCTTGATCCCGCCTCGGAGGAGTACAGGAT
>JAEZSM010000017.1 GCA_023421875.1 Spirochaetota bacterium
ACCCTGTAGGTATGGTTGAGCAGCTTGAGGGCGCCGCCTTCGGTTTGGGCCCAAACCTCCACGGGAACCTGGGCAGCCAGGCCTGACAGAACTACCGAAAGGAACAAAACTACGAGGATGCTTACTTTGGCGAAGCGCGAGCTTCGGCCGATTCCGGACTTTTTCATGATGGCTCCTTGTTTGTATCGATGTGTATCAAATCCGATCCGTGAAACTTGAGCCCGCGGAGCAAGATGTCGATGAGTTCCTTGGTTTACCTACCAACATGTAGGTAATATAATAAAAATAATATAATAAGATTTATTAATTGATGACAAGTGGTGTGAAGGGGCTCTTTTGTTATATGAGGGCTTGGGCAAACGGCGCCAGGGGGCTAGCCGAACCCTCCATGCTTGTCATTTATTAGAAAATTCAGATATAGTTTAGTTATTGTAAGGAGAAATACATGGCTGAAAAGAAAAGTGAAAAAGTAGAAAAGAAGGCCCCTGTGTCGAAGGCAAAAACCGCGGCAAAACCTAAAGCCGCCGACAAGGCCGCGGCTAAGAAAACCGCGCCGGCGTTGAGCGTTGACCAACTGGAAAAGGAAATCCGGGCTCAGGCGCAGAAGGTATACGAAAACCGCCAGGCGAAGGGCCTTGCGGGCGATGAATTGTCAGACTGGCTGGAAGCGGAAGTCGTGATAAAGAAAAAATACAAGCTCTAAGGCAGCTTTAACCTTGCCGTCCGCGGTGGCTGCTTCTATTTGACCGCTACCGTATCCAGAGTGAACAACGCCGCGGTCTTTTGGGCGAGCAGTTCGGCCTGCTTAATCCTGTAAATCTCTTCCACCGCAAACTGCAGTTTTGTAACAACGTTCTTCCTGGTAATAGGATAGATATAGAAGGTATCATCCAGGGTAGATAGATCGATGCAGTCGCCCTTTCCCTTGTAATCGTACTCGACATGGAGGCTGTACAGAGAAAGGGGTTTCTTTTCCAGCCGATAGCTCTCGCCTTCGGTTTCCCGCTCGAGCACAAAACCGTCGGTGGAATGGGTGAGGGTGGCTTCGCCCAGGCGGATATAGCCCTTGGCATTGGGCAGGGAGTCGACGATAACCTGATCCTTAAAGAAATACTTTCCCGCTTCGATTTCTTTTCGTACCTGGACTCGCTGCCACTCGAACCAATCGGGAATATGCGTAAACTCAGTCGTGCCAACCACAGCCGAAAGCTCGCCCAACTCGCTCATTTTCCAGTGCTTATGGCAGCTTTCGCACCAGAGTTCGTCCTTGTCGGAGTTCATCATGGACTCGACATGGCAATGGGGGCATTGATAGAGGATCCTGTGTAGACCTTTTGCCCGGTCGGGGAAGTCGATGACTATGTTGTTCTCTTTTTGCCAGCGGTATTCGTCGTACTTGAAAACTTCATTGACCAGCTTGTTTATATCGGCGACGCTGGTTTTCTCGATCTGCTCCGGGCTGAGCAGCTTGGTCATGGTTACTTCCAGCGGGCAGTCACGCTTGTCCAGGTTCCACTGGGGTTGGGAAAGATAATTTCCGTGCTGGATAAAGCTTACCACCGGCACTTTGAACATTTTTATAAGCTTGCCTAAGGATTCGGGGAGCACTGAGTTCTTTCCGCAATAGGAGTAGCGGGCTTCGGGGTACAGGGCGAGGGCGGCTTTGTTAGTCTCCAGTGAATAGCGCATGTGGCGCAACAGCAGAATATCATCGGTGAATTTTCGTTTGCAGATGCAGCCCACCTGACGCAAGAGCCACTCATTGATCAAAAACCCGTCGATAGCAACCACGTAGTTGGCGCCGAAGGGAAAAAGCGCCCGGGTCGCCACCTTGAAATCCACGAAAGCCATGTGGTTGGACAGAAAAAGAAAGGGAGGCTTTAGACCTTCCATTCCGATCTTGTTGATTTTCAGATTCCGCTTTTTAGTCTCAGGGTAGCTTAAAAACCAGGCGAGCAGGGTCCAGAAGAAGCGTTGGCGCAGGGGCTTGCGCAGCATGTCGAATTTTTGGATTTCTTTCACTTTTTCCCCTTTCGGCGTGGAATTGACTACCTTACCGATTGTCGCGGACGATCCGGCCTGTGTCAAGAAAAAGTAAGTTCCTCGAAGCTTGTTGACAAGCCTAGGGCTGGGTTTATCATTGATGCGGGAGGGCGGAGCCCATGCTGAGCACGAAAATCAAGAAATTGTATGCCATCGACCCAAAATCCTGGGAACATCCGGCGGATAAGGCTGCCTTGAGCGCTGTACAGCAGCTTAAGGGGATGGACGAGCTGGCCAAGAGACTCATTTCGGCGGCGACGGAGCGAGGCCTGCGGCTGGAGGTACTGGCATCCAATGTCAAGGTGAGCGCCAATCAGTTCCCTCTGCTCAATACGCTAATGGACGATATTGTGGAGACCTTCGACTGGGACTACCGACCCGAGCTCTATGTCTGCCAGAACCCTACGTTCAACGCCGGCGCCCTTGGAGTAGAAAAACCCTTTATCACCATAAATTCATCCCTTTTACGCCATTTTGACGAAAACGAGATCAAGGCTATTCTCGCCCACGAGATGGGCCATATAATGAGCGGCCACAGCCTCTACAAAACGCTCATATGGTATCTCTCCAATATTTCATTGAGTTTTATTCCCATGGGTGAGCTTATCAAGAGCGCCGTCTGGGCCGCCCTCATGGAGTGGAACCGCAAAAGTGAGCTTTCCTGCGACAGGGCTGAGCTTTTGGCTGTACAGGACGAAACGCCTTCCTATAACATTTTGATGAAAATGGCAGGGGCGGAGGACCTCTCCCAGGTCAATCTGAACGACTTTTTCGCCCAGGCCGATGAGTACGAGGCGCAGAAGACGGTGCTCGATTCGGTACATAAGATTTTCGGGCAGATGAGGCTTTCCCACCCCTATCCGGTGGTACGCCTGGGAGAACTCAGGACCTGGGCTGCCTCGGGGGCTTATCGTTCGATACTAGAAGGCGACTATATCAGGAAAGGCGCCCAGGATGGGGGGCAGGCGAAAGCGGATGCCAAACAGGGTTATGACTACTATCGCCAGGAATTCAAGAAAAGCGACGACCCGATCATAAAGGTAATAAACAGCATGGGCGAGGGTATCGAGAAGGCTGCGGGAAATCTGGAGGAGAAAATCCGGGAAATCTTCAAGCTTTAGATTGGGCTGGGTGAGGCCGGGGCGCGGTTGCGAATTGTAATCAGGGCGCCGGGGGCGGACCTTTCTGGATTCCGTAGGGCCAGGAAGAAATCGCGCCTAGGTCGAATATCTTTTTATAGCCCAGAAAGGCCAAGCTCTGGGCAGCGATTTCGCTGCGCCTTCCCGAACGGCAATAGACCACCACGGTTCTGTTTTTATCGCTTCCGATGGCTTGGGCGGCGCTGCTTGCGTTTATCTGGTCATAGGGCAAAAGGAGCGCTCCATCTATATGGCCTTCTCTGTATTCTTCCAAGGTGCGCACATCTACAATGACGAGGTTTTCCTGCGCGTCGAGCAGTTCCTTGAGCGACTTGGGCGTGATGCGCGATACCTGCGCCTGGGCGGAAAAAGCAAGGACTATCAGTCCGAGAAGAATAAGAATTAAGCGTCGGGTCGGTCTAAGCATAGGTCTATTCAGTTCCTTTTTTATCAGGCCTCTCATAAGGGCTAAATTCGCAAATGCCTTCATTACAAGGGCTTAAAATATTACTTTTTATTAATATAATAAAAATCAAGTTCCCAGACAAGACATGGTTTGTCGCTTGTTTCCCGGCTTGCTCGATATTATGCTGCCTTATGCTGTTGTATGGTGCATGGGGGATCTATGGAAAAAATAAAGCTGGGAGTGAGCGCCTGCCTTCTCGGGCAGGAAGTACGCTACGACAGCGGCCACAAGCACGATCGCTATATCACCGATACCCTCGGACCCTTTTTCGATTTTGTGCCCGTCTGTCCCGAGGTCGAGTGCGGGCTGCCGATTCCGCGGGAAGCCATGCGACTTGTAGGCGACCCGGCCAATCCTCGGCTGGTGACCAATAAAACCGGTATCGATCATACCCAACGGATGCTCGACTATGCGAAGAACAGGCTAGATGCGCTGGCAAGAGATGAACTCTGCGGTTTTATTTTTAAGAAGGACTCTCCCAGCTCGGGGCTTCACAGGGTCAAGGTCTACGGCGAAAACGGGATACCCGGTAAAAGCGGCAAGGGGCTCTTTGCCGCGGCCTTTGTAACGCGATTTCCCTTGGTGCCGGTGGAAGAAGAAGGAAGATTGAACGATCCCGATCTCAGGGAGAATTTCATAGAGCGGGTATTCGCCTATAATCGGCTGAAAGCCCTTCTCGCCGGCTACGCAAGCGGCCATACCAAGGGTTTGGGAGTCCTGGTGGAATTCCATACAGCCCACAAGCTCCAGCTCATGGCTCATTCGGTGCCCTTGTACCGGGAACTGGGTGTCCTGGTAGCCCAGGCCAAGGGCAAAGACTTGACCGGACTCCTCGCGAATTACGAAGAAGGATTCATGAAGGCGCTCTCGCTGCTGGCGACGGTCAAGAAAAACTGCAATGTTCTTGCTCACAGTATGGGATATTTTAAAAAAGATCTGAGCGCCGACGAGAAGGCCGAGCTTTTAGAGATCATTGATCAGTACAGAAACGGCTTTGTGCCGCTGATTGTCCCTATCACGATTATTCGTCATTATGTGCGCAAGTACGGTGAATCCTATCTGGAAGGCCAGCTTTACTTCAGGCCTCATCCTGCAGAACTCATGCTGAGGAATCACGTATAAGCACGATTCGGAGGTTGACGATGAATGAACTGCAAAACAGGCTACGAATACCGACCGGGCGCCTGGACGCACTGAACGGACTGCTCGTGGATCCGGAAGCGCCGGTGATCAAGGAATTCCTGTCCATTGTCGCCGCATACGGGACGCCCGAAGAGATTAACGCCAAGGCGGCGGCGGCCAGAAAACCCGAAGCCCTGTTTAAAAAGGTTGAGGCTAAAAATAAGGACTATCTGGCCGATCTGGATTGGCTCATGAACATGAGGGAAAAGGGCGCCTTTATGGGCATGGAGGAGTATAGGCGGAATCTGCTCGGTTCGGCCAAGGCTCCGGTGGATCATTCGACAGCGGTTACCCTGGAAGTGTCGGCGCTCCAGTATTTTCCCTGGATCAGACCCATGTGCGAGCGGGCTATACGGGAGGGCAGCCTAGTTCCGGGCCGTTTTATTGCGGTACGGAAAATGAAGGAGTCCGAAGCCGATGGCGATTTGCCGGCGATCCTGGCCGCCGTGGATATTATGGGTTCATCCTTTGTGGAAACCCTGGACACCAAGGGCACCGACGGTTCCAACCCCCATTTAGGCGGCCCCGCCACCATCACCGGCTATTTCGGCGGCATAGGCCAACCCAATGAGCACGCCCTGGCCTGGGTAAGGGAATTCCTTTACTACTACACGAACTACGGCGTTCAGGATGTGCTCAACTTCAATGCCGGCACAATTTTCCTGGGGTTCCTCCTCTACAAGCTGGGGGTGGATATTCACTTCAAGATTTCCGTCTTTTTCGGCTCTGACAACCCCTACCACGCGCTTTGGATTATGACGGCGGCCAAGCTTTTCAGCCGTGACGACGGCAGCACCCCTCTGGTGGGCTTCAACTGGTCCAATTCGGTGAACAATGCCACCATCGAAGCCAGCTCTCTGGTGCGCAAAGCCCTGGGATTCGAAACTTCCATCCGCTTCGAGCACCACATAACCGAAACCTACCGGAGCATCGTCATCCAGCCCTACAATAAGAGGGATGAACTGCTGGAGGTGGCTGCCAGGGTGCCCAATATCTCGGCCAAGCACGAGGGAGCCGACCCTGAACTCGAGGCAACGCGGAAGCACAGCTCGGACATTCTGGACTATTTCAGGGAAAAATCCGAGGTTGTCGCCTCGGGAGACTGGGACAACCTGCAGCAGAATTTTCTAGACAAGGTGGAAGCCTGTAACACCACGGCGAATGAACTTACGAAGAAGGGGATCGGTGTAATCCCGGCCCGCAATTTACACAAGGGCGCGTAACAAATAGACCCCTCGTAGAAGGGACGCCGGGCCTGGTGCGAGAGCGTCGCGCTTAGTCCGGCCCGCCCCGACCTGGTCCGACCTGCCCTTGTATGCCCTGACTCAATCTTCCAGGCGCAGACTGAAACATTCGCCCCAGCCTTCTATTAAAACAACCCTGCCCCGGACGGCCGCCTTGTCCGGGCTCGCCTGGATATCGATAACAAACCTGACCCCCGGCGGGGAAGCACTGGGGCTTTTAGGGTCCTGCGCGGTCGCCGCCACCCTCTGCCCGGCCGCTGCCCCGATCCGCGCGGCGGCCGTGCCGTTCTGTCCGGCTGCAGCTCCGATCCGCTCGGCCGCTGAAGCCAGGCCCGGCGCCCTGATCCAGCCTACGTGCGTTGTCGCCTTTCTGGTAAAGCCGATCCGCGTCTCGATGCCCATGAACTTCAGATAGCGCTGGGCTTTGAACAGCCAGCGCTCCGGGTAGTATCCTTTTTTGTCCATGAGTCTGAAACTGAGCTCGCCCCAGCCTGAAGGCTGACTTGAACAGAGACCAGCCTGACCAGAGCCGTACCTGCGGGCGCTCTGGCCGGTCATGCAAAGGCAAAAGAAGACCGAGGAATCGTGAAAGCTGCGGAGCAGGGCTGATTCGAGGCAGGCGTTTAGAACGATCGGCCTAAGTTCTGGGGCCGCCGCTTCCGCCAATTCCAGCATTGATTCACGGATCATAAGCTTTCCTCGCTCCAGGGCAATTCGGGTGTGACGGCTTTGGGGTTCTCGATTCCCGCCTGACCGATGCCGGAGCCACAGGCCAGCCTCGCCAGCGCCTTAGCCGCCTTGATGAGCCTGGGTCGTCCGGATCGCTCTGCCATGGACGCAAATTTTTCTATATCGATGCTGGGCGTTTCTGCTTCATTGGGTAAAAATTCTGCTGCAAGAGTATCCGTTGAAGCCGCGCAGCTCTGGATGCCTATTTCGAGCCCACGTTCTTGCTTGTTCAGTTTTAGTCCGAGTCCGACAAGTCTGGCCGCATCCCATTCCCCGCCTTCCATGAAACAGAGATCGAGCAGGGCTTTTTCCGGAAGAGCAATTCTGGAATACGAAGCCCGGGACAGCAGCACCTCCAGGCTCAGGGTAGTGGGAAGTTCGGTGGGCTGAGTTTGCGGGGCGCCGGGAACGCTCGACGCCGGGGGCGGGACTTTTTTCTGGGTAACAACTTCTCCTTTAAGAAATGCCGTGGTGCCGAAGAGCAGGTCCCGGGGCAGGGTGGAGTAGGAGTAGGTGCCGAAGCTGTTTTTAAAGACCCGGGCGGGCCGGGCGCTCACTGAACTGTAGTCCAGCCCCGGCGCCTGGGGCAGCAGCCCCCAGTAAGACAAGGCCCAGCGACCGCTGAGGTATGAGGGCGGATAGATGGCACCGGCCAGGT
>JAEZSM010000130.1 GCA_023421875.1 Spirochaetota bacterium
GAACGTGCGGGAACTGCGCAACTGCATCGAAAGCGCCGTCGTCATGGCTTCGGGCCGTTTTATCTCCATGGAAGACCTCCCGCCGGGACCCCGTTCTACCCAGGAAAAGAAGGAAATACACATTCCCGCCCTCTCGAGCATGGCGGAGGCCGAAAAGATACTCATCGCCGAAACCCTGGCAATGCTCGGCTGGAACAAAACGAAGACAGCGGAAGTATTGAAAATAGGCAGGAAAACCCTGTACCAGAAAATCGACGAGTATGGCATAGCCCAGGCCGCCGAGGGATCCTAGAAAAAAATGACCTTAGCCAAGCCTGCTTAGCTAAGGTCATAGCGCTTCGAGGGTAGTGTCTCTTTAAAAGAGCCCCTTGCGACGGCTGGTGAGCTTGGCCCTCAGCCTGATGATCGCCTTGGTGTGGAGCTGGCTTATCCTCGATTCCGTGACTTCGAGAATCTGTCCAATCTCCCTAAGAGTGAGATTTTCATAGTAATACAGGACCAGAACCTTCTTTTCCTTTTCCGGCAATTCGTTGATAGCCTGGACGATCACCCTGCGGATTTCTTCTTTTTCCACTTTCGAATCCGGATTCATGCCCCGGGGCGACTCGATGCTGTCGCCGATGCAGAGTTTTTCGTTATCCCCGCTGGAATTCCAGATATCGTTGAGAGACAGTATGACCGTGGAGGAGATCTTGCTCATGAGCTTGGAGAATTCGTCTTCAGCAAGACTCATGGATTCGGCGATCTCTGAGTCCGAGGCAGGCCTGCCAAGCCGAGCCTCCAGGAGCATGACCGCCTGCTCTATTTCCTTGGCCTTCTGGCGTACCGATCGGGGAACCCAGTCCATCTCCCGCAGGTGGTCGTACATGGCGCCACGAATCCTGGTAACGGCGTAGGTCTTGAACTTGACATGCTTGCAGGGATCGAATTTTTCAATGGCATCGAAGAGACCGAATACTCCATAGCCCACCAGATCATCGTATTCCACCGAGGAAGGCAGGTTAACCGCCACCTTGCCGGCGACGTATTTGACCAGGGGTGCGTACTGCTCGACCAGGATGTCCCGGATGCGGTGATCGTGGCTCTCCTGGTACTGTTTCCAGAGGCGCATCTCCCGGGCTTCACAGGAGTCGTCGACGGTAAAGTTGTGCAATTCTGTGGTTTCCATGGCTGATCGGCCCTCCTGTTACAAGATGTATTTGCTCAAATCCTGCCTTTCGGCGTAGTCTTTGAAGCGTTCGTCCACATAGGCGCTGTCAATGACTATTTTTTGGCCCGACAGGGTATCGGCATCGAAAGAAACCTCTTCCAGAAGCCGCTCTAAGACAGTGTGAAGCCTCCGAGCCCCGATATTCTCGGTCTTGGTATTGGCCGCGGCTGCTATCTCGGCTATTCGCTTGATGGCGCCGGGCTCGAATTCGAGCTCGAGGTTTTCTGTGGCCATAAGCTGTATGTACTGACTCACCAGGGCGTTCTTGGGTTCCACGAGAATGCGCTCGAAGTCCTTGTCGGTGAGTGCGGTGAGTTCTACGCGGATGGGGAACCGGCCCTGGAGTTCGGGAATCAGGTCCTGGGGCTTGGAGACGGTGAAGGCGCCGGCGGCGATGAAGAGAATGTGGGTCGTGTCCACCGGACCCCACTTGGTATTGACCGTTGTACCTTCGACGATGGGCAGCAGGTCGCGCTGCACCCCCTCCCGGGACACATCGATGCCGGAGGAACCCCTTCCCTCCCTGGTGGCGATCTTGTCTATCTCGTCCAAAAAGACGATACCCGATTCCTGGACACGCCTGCGGGCTTCCTGGGCCGCCTTGTCCGGATCGACGAGCTTGTCCATCTCCTCGGCTTCGACGATAGGCCTGGCTTCGGCGACACTCATAGTCTTCTTTTTTTTCTTGCCGCCGAAGATGTTGCCGATGCTGCCCAGGGCTACGCCCATCTCTTCCATCTGGGTTCCGGCGAAGAGCTCCATGGTGGGCGGGGCGGCGCTCACCGTCAGTTCCAGCTCCCTGGATTCGAGCTTGCCCTCCCTAAGGAGCTTGCGGAATTTTTCCCGCGTTTCATTGGGCGGCAATGGTGATATAAGCGTGGCCTGGGTCGAGCCCAGGGGTTCGACGGAGTTTGAAAGCCCTGGCAGAAGGAGGTCCAGAAGACGTTCTTCCGTACGCCTCGCGGCTTCGGCTTCCACCTGGACTCGCATCTCTTCCTTGACCATGGCCAGGCCTGCCGCCATGAGGTCTCTGATCATCGACTCCACATCCCTGCCCACGTAACCCACTTCGGTGAATTTGGTGGCCTCCACCTTGATAAAAGGAGCGCCGCAGAGCTTGGCCAGGCGGCGGGCTATCTCCGTCTTGCCCACGCCGGTGGGTCCCATCATGAGAATATTCTTCGGGGCTATCTCTTCCCGCTGTTCCTCGGTGAGGCGCTGCCGCCGCATTCGGTTGCGCAGGGCGATGGCCACCGACTTTTTAGCCTCGGCCTGGCCAATTATGTACGTGTCCAGGGCTTCGACGATCTTGCGGGGTGTCAGTTCGGCAAAATCCGGCGAGCTCATATTTCCTCCACAACGATCTTGTCGTTGGTGTAGATGCAGATGTTTCCGGCAATTTCCAGGCTCTTCCTGGCGATATCAGCGGCGCTGAAGCCGGCGGCCTCCACCGCGGCACCCTTGTTGGCCAGCTTCTGCTCAAACTCGCGGGAGGCCTCCAGGTAAGCCAGGGCCGCCGCGTAGGCGTAGGGCCCCCCCGAGCCGATGGCCACAGCGTCCTCCGCTGGGTCGACGACGTCGCCGGTGCCCGAGAGTAAAAGGGATTTTTTGGCGTCCGCCACCAAAAGCATGGCTTCGAGCTTCCGCAGGATTTTGTCCGTGCGCCAATCCTTGGCCAGCTCAACCGCAGCCCTCGTCAAATCGCCGCCATACTCCTGGATCTTCACCTCGAAATGTTCCAGCAGGGCGAAGGCGTCGGCGGTGGCGCCGGCGAATCCGCAGAGGACCTTGCCGCCGTATATGGAGCGTACCTTGCGGGCATTGCTTTTCATGACAGTATTTCCCATCGTGACCTGACCGTCTCCGGCCATAGCCACCCGGCCGTCCTTGCGCACGACGAGCACCGTCGTGGACCGTATTCTCATCCTAGCTTCCATATCAGCGCTCCTTGGCCCCGTGGGGGTGGGCCAGCTCATACACCTTGCGAAGGTGCTCCATGTCCACGTGGGTGTAGACCTGGGTTGTCGAAATGCTCGAATGGCCAAGCATCTCCTGTACCACCCTGATATCGGCCCCCGATGCTACCAGCTGAGTGGCAAAACTGTGCCTGAATGCGTGGGGGGAAAGGGCTTTCTTGAGACCGGAAGCCCCCTTTCGTTTTTCCACTATTTTTTCCAGTCCCCGGACCGTGAGCGGGGAACCCCGGCGGTTGATGAAGATCATTCCGTGGTCTTCGACCTTGAGCATCCGCAGCCGGGCTGCCCGCATGGGCAGGTAGCGCGAAAGCGCCTGGCTAGCCAGGCGACCAAGGAAGACCACCCGTTCCTTGGAGCCCTTGCCCATCACCCGTACCAGCGAGCGGGGAGCATCGACCCTGTCCACCCTCATGCCAACGATCTCGGAAGCCCTGCAGCCCGTGCTGTAGAGCACCTCGAAGAGCGCCCTGTCCCTGACATCGGAAAAGCTCGAGCCATCGATGGATTCCATGAGCCTGTCCGCCTCATCCTCGAACATGAAACGAGGAAGGGCTCGTTCGGCCCAGAGGTTTTCCACTTCCTTTCCGGGATCTGAGCTCAAGTTTCCGAAGCGCATGCGGTATCGGTAATAGCCCCGCAGGGTAGAGAGGGCCCTGTTTACGCTCGATGCAGCCTTACCTTCCATGACGAGGCTGCCGGCGAAACTGCGAATTTCCGAAGCGCCGGCAGCGTCGATGTCGCAGGAGCCGAGGAAGGCCTCGTAGCGTTCCAGATCGTCCCTGTAAACCCGCAGCGTCCGCTCCGAGAGTCCTCGCACCGATTCGAGGTACGCCAGGTAATCTTCGATCTTCTTGTTCATTCAATCCTCCGCCTTCTCATCGTCCTTGGAGTGGAGATAGTCGCAGGAAGGATTGATGCAGGCCTTGTGGG
>JAEZSM010000181.1 GCA_023421875.1 Spirochaetota bacterium
TGGAACAGCCCTCCCGAGGAGATGGAATTCCAATGCAGTTATCAAGACCTGCTTGAAAGCTTGTCTAGCGACTGTGCCAGCCTAGGCGACAGCAGGGAAACCCAAGGCCGTTACAGCCCCGGCGACCTCGAAAGGGCCTTGCGGCTCTACATAATGGCACCCGGCATCGTCAATGTCATGCTCAACTATAAAATCTGTGTGGAACACGGGCTTCCCCTCCACCCGAGCGTGTATTACGAACTCAAGGAAGCAAGAAAATACAGAATCGACCACGGGCTTCCGGTGGTGGAAGGGGCCAATCGGCTCTACAGGGAGTCCATACTCCTGGCCCGAAAAGCCCTTGCCATGGACAGGCAGTTTCCCATGTTGGAACGGAACTTTCTCCAGAGGCTTCCCCTCGAGCTCCGACACTTTGTCTACACCGGAATCCGGGACAGATACACGTGGAGGGGCTCGGAACCGGCGATCCTCCTCAGACTCGCCGGAATGCTGCGCCGGGATTACGACCCGGACATTATCGTCGCCGCAGCCCATGGAGCGATAATGCCCGCTCTTCTGCTCGCTGAATTCCTCGGAAAGCCCCTCTACTTCATACGTTTTTCAATGTTCAAACGGCATGACGAAGAGCCGATAGTCAGCTTCTCTGACAAGGCCTGGCTCTCGGGATTCTCCACGAGCAGGGCAGTTCTCTACGATGAAGATGTCGCCGGCGGCAGGACCCTGTCCCTCTTCGCCCAACGGCTCTCCCCTCTCTTCGGTGAAGCAAAAACCGCCTGCTCGATCCGCCATGCCGGCGCTTCGATTCGGCCTGACTTTGCCGGCACCACGTGGTGGGACTAGAGCTTGACTTTTATCGATATTACTATATAGTGGTTTTACTAACGGAGCGAACATGGCCAGCAGACAGAAAATTTCTTTCGGTCCATCGATACGGCGATTGCCTTCGTATCTGCACATTATTCGACAGGCTCAGCAGAACGGCGATCAGTATATTTCCGGCACGGTAATAGCCGCGGAGCAGAACCTGGAACCCATCCAGGTCAGAAAAGACCTGGCTATCACCGGAATTATCGGAAAACCCAAAAAGGGATACCCAGTCAACGAATTGATTGACGCAATCGAGAGCTATCTTGGCTGGAACCTCAAACATTGCGCCATCGTCGTAGGGGCGGGCAACCTCGGCTCGGCCCTCACCGGCTATCAGGAATTCAAAAACCACGGCCTGGACATAGTGGCCGCCTTCGATATAGATCCGTCCAAGGTGGGCGCCAGTGTTCACGGAGTGCCTATCTACCCCTTCGAGAAGATCGAAGAGATCGTGCCGCAGATCAAGGCCGAGTTGGCTATTCTCACCGTTCCCTCTCCCTTTGCCGTGAGCACCTGCGAGAGCATCGTCAAGGCGGGCATAAAATCCATCTGGAATTTTACCAATATCAAGCTGAAAGTTCCTGATGACGTGCAGGTCTGGAGGGAGGATCTGTCTTCAGGCTATGCCATGCTCACGGTCATGATGAAACTTGCATCCAAGATCCAGGAGAGCTGATACTTCGTCTAGAAGCCCTGCTCTATATACTCTTCAGCCGAGCGATTTTTCCCAAAAGCTCTATTCGTTCTCCAGAAAAAGTTCCAGCTTTTTTTTCGTTTCTGCATCGATGCTGCCGAGCTCTTCCAATGTGGCGACAATTTCTGCAATGTGGAGAAAGGCATGAAGCCTGATGCCCAGGCCTTCCATATCTGAGCGTCCAGCCCTGCCCCGTTCCACCAACACCACAAGATCCTCCACCGTCAGGCCTTCTTCCCGCAGAATCTCGACTGCTTCTCGTTTGCTCAAGCCGGTGGTAATCAGATCGTCCAGGAGGAGAATCCTCTCGCCAGGAGCAAACTCGCCTTCGACTTTGTTTCCCGTGCCGTGGTCTTTTACCGGCATCCGAGGCCAGATCATGGGTACGCGGAGGGTCATGCCGGCGGCGGTGGCCAGCGGGAGGGCCGCGGCGGGGATTCCGGCCAACCGGTCGAAACGACAGTCCCTGGCCAGCGTCGCGTAGGCTTCTCCGGCCAGCGCCAAGGCCCCTGGATCCGAAATGAGCCTGCGCAGGTCGATGTAAAAGGGGCTTTTCCTGCCGCTTTTCAGGGTAAAATCGCCCAGACGAAAACAGCCGGTGCTGATGAGGGCGACGACCAGCTTTTTTTTCAGTGTTTCGTTTTCGTTTTTTTTCGACCAGCCCCGAGAGGCTGGAAGGCCACTGCGCGCCGCCGCTCTTCCGCGGTTGATCTCGTCCCGCAGGTCCTTGGCGGCTCCGGTAGGATCGCCGGCGCCCGCGACTGCCCTGGCGGCTACCACAAGGACACCGGAACCGTCGGCGCGGGCGCCGGCTCTCAGCGCATCCTCGGCTTTGCCCCCCTGAGCCCCGATACCGGGGCTTAAAAACCATGCATCCGGAGCTGCTGCTCTCACCGCGGCCAGGGCTTCCGGTTCGTTGCCCGCCACCACAAGGCCGATGTTTTTTTGCCCAGGAACCGACTTCCCTCGCCACCTTGACGTAGAGGGGCTCATCGTGCACACGCAAATCCTGGAATATTCCGGATCCTGGATTGCTAGTTCTGCAGAGCAGAAAAAGCCCTTTGTCCTTCCAGTCCAGAAATGGCTCGACGCTCTCTCTGCCTAAATAGGGGCTCAAGGTGACAGCATCGGCGCCCAGATCGCCGAAAAGCGCATCGGCATAGGCTCGGGCCGTGGAGCCGATATCTCCCCGCTTGGCGTCGATAAGCACAAGGATATCGTCCGGAATCGCGTCGATACTTGTCCGCAAGAGATCCATGCCCCTGCTGCCCAGGGCCTCATAGAAGGCGATATTCGGCTTGAAGCAAACGGCGTAGGGCGACGCGGCTTCTATAATCCGCACGTTGGCTTCTCTGGCGGCATCGATGCAGGCGGCAAGGCCTTTTTCTTCAATAGTCTTTCTGTCGAAATACGGATCGAGCCCTACACAGAGACAACTATTTTTTTTGTCTACGAGTTCTTCCAGCCTGGAAAAGAAATCCATACCGCTCTCCTTGTCAGCCTGCGGCAATCTTTTATCCGCCTGCAGCCACGCTTGCGCATCTAAGAATACAGGCCCCGAAGAGCCTTCGCAAGTAAGACCTAAAAACCCCTTGCTCCCTCAATCGATATATGGTGCGCGGGCTGGACAGATAGTGTATACTGTGTATAGGGATCATCCAGCCATATTAAGCCCATCAAGGAGGCACGCCAAGATGAAACGCGTTCTTTTACTTCTGGCTGTTGCGGTTTTAGTCTTTCCCCTCTCGGCCCAAGACAGCGCTGGCGGCGGAGCAGGGTTTTCCGCGGCCCTCAACCTCGGCTCCGATCTGCTACCCTCGGCTTCAGACCCGACCAAGCTCGAAAGCTGGTCCAAGCTCGGTCTCCAGCCTGATCTCTCTTTGGGAAAATTCGGCATAGGCTTGGATCTTACCTTTCGCTTTCAGCTCTATCCAGACCCCAACACGCCCTTTCAGCTTTACGAACCCGACTGGGTGCCCCAAGCGGGGCAGACGATCTTTGACGTCTACCTGCCCAAGATCATGTACGTGCGCTACGGCCTGCGGGGTGTCGACCCCTTCTATGTCAAACTCGGCTCCATCGACGATTTTAGCCTGGGCAACGGCCTTATCGTCTCCAACTACGCCAACACCCGCTTTTTGCCTGATCTGAGAATTTTCGGCCTCCAGTTCGGCCTGGATGGAGAACTCTTCAAGTTCCCCTACGCGGGCATCGAAGCGCTCACTGGCAACCTTGCCCGCCTGGACGTCATCGGCGGCAGAGTATTCGTGCGGCCCTTGGCATTTCTAGGCACATCGCTGCCGGCCAAACTCCAGCTGGGGATAACCGGGGTCATGGACAGGGATCCCTTGGCGTACACCGATGCCGCCGATCTGGCTTTGTACCCCTCCTCGAAGGCTACCTATGTCATCGGTGCTGACCTTACCCTTCCCGTTCTGCGCGCTGCGGCCGTCTCGCTCAATGCCTTTGTGGAGGGAGCCCGGCAGACAAGCGGCGCCCTGGGCGCGATCACCGGCGTAGGGGGCAGGCTTCTAGGCTTCATCGACTACGGAGCCCAGCTCAGAGCCCTGCAGGGAGGCTTCATCCCTGCCTACTTCGACACGAACTATGACTTCTACAGGGACGAGCGCTTCGCCTTCGTAGAAAACCTTTCCAGTCCTGGCGATTTCAAGTTGGGCTGGCTGGCCAGTCTGGGCTTCAGCCTTTTCGATGAAGCCCTGGAACTCAGCATTCAGCTGGACGGACCCTTCTCGCCCACACCGAGCCCAGCCACGGATGACAACGGTGCGTATCCTCATCTCAAGGGAGGCTTCGTCTTGGCCGAGGGATTGCTTCCCGGCATTTTCCTTACAGCGGGTTACGAAAAATACTTTATCGGGCGGAAGACGAGTTTCTTCAAGG
>JAEZSM010000220.1 GCA_023421875.1 Spirochaetota bacterium
CTACCGTGGAATTGATAATGTCCATGAAACAGGAAAGATCGGGGGCAATATTGAGACCCCCATCACTGAGCACGAAGAGCTTGTGGTAGGTAGGCACTTCGATGACCGCCACATGGCAAGCGAGCCTACCGGCATTTAAGCCCGTCTCCTTATTGAGCACGGTCTTTAAAAGGGGGGCTGTATCGATGATCCCCTTCATTATGAAGTCGGCCTTGCCGTCCCGCACAAGGCCTACGGCGATGGAAGCCGCCTGGTAGATATCCTTGGCGGGAATCAGTT
Source organism: Spirochaetota bacterium (assembly GCA_023421875.1). GTDB lineage: Bacteria > Spirochaetota > Spirochaetia > Treponematales > Rectinemataceae > UBA2256. Next base: position 280 of record JAEZSM010000220.1, read on the forward strand.
CTAAGGCTGAGATGTCGAGGCCCCTACCTTCGTTGGCTTTGGCGGCGGCCGCCGCAATTGCGGCAGGGTCGCCCACAAGGATGGGGCGGGCTATTCCTTCGGCGTGGGCTGCTAATGCGGCTTCGAGAACCGAAGGTTCCTGGGCGGCGGCGACGGCCAGCGTGGCGGGGCCTGCGGCGGCCGCCGCCTTAATAATGGCATCGATGGTTTTCATGGAAGATACTCCATGGGCTTGAGGTTTCCCGACAGAGCTCCAAAACCCGCCTGGGCCAAGGCTTCGAGCTCGCCCTCCCCCGGGTAGACAACAATAGGCGCAATAAAGGAACATCGTTTGCTAATGCCTTCGACAATGCTTTTACCGTAGGCGATGCCTCCGGTGAGAATTACTGCATCCACGGCCCCCGAAGCCGCGGCTGCCAAGGCGCCGATAGCCTTGCTCACCTGATAGATAAAGGCATCGAAATAAAGTATCGCTTCCGAATCTCCTTCATTGCGTCGCTTTTCAACGTCCCGCATGTCATTGGTGCCTAAAAAGCTCACCATACCGCCGGCGCCGGCGATAAGGCGCGCTATCTGCTTTTCGCTGTACTGGCCGGAAAAGCACAGTTTGACTAAGGCTCCCGCAGGGAGGGTTCCTGAGCGTTCGGGGCTGAAAGGACCCTCGCCGTTGAGGGCATTGTTCACATCCACGACCCTCCCACCCTGATGGAGCCCCACAGAGACTCCGCCGCCGAGATGGGCGATTATCAGCGAAAGCCCATCGTAGGGCTTGCCCTGCTCTGCGGCATAGCGCCGGGCTACGGCCTTTTGGTTCAGCGCGTGGAATATGGAAATTCTCTCGAAAAGCTTGTTGCCCGACACTCTCGCCAGCTCTGAAAGCTCGTCGACCACCACTGGATCGGCGATAAAGGCCGGTATGCCTAAGGACTTCGCTATATCATCTGCTATGAGGGCTCCGAGGTTGGAGGCATGCTCCCCATAAGCAGCGCTGGTCAAATCCTTCTTCATGGCCTCGTTGACCCGGTACACACCCCCTGGAATGGGGTGTAGCAGACCTCCTCGGCCTACCACGGCGGTCAGCCTGGCGGTGTCGAAATCCGCGGCGTGCAGCTCCCGCATGATCGCATCCCTGCGAAACTCGTATTGGGAAGCCACGGTCTTAAAAGAAGCGAGCTCCCCGGAGGAATGACTCAAGCTTTTTTCAAAGAGTCTCGATTCGGCGGAAAAAACCGCCGCCTTGGTCGAGGTGGATCCCGGATTTATAACGAGGACACAAGGATTCATCGATTCCTTCCTTTTAAGTGTATGGCTTCAGTATAGCACCTCCTGGATAATTGACAAGTAGGATTTTAACATTAGATGAAAGAGTATTTCAAAATTTGAAACAGACTGAAAAGCAAAAAAAAAGACCGTCTTCATCGAGACGGTCCTTTCCACGGGAAAACAGCGGGGCTTACGAGGCTCTGGTCTTGTGCCGGTTGAGTCTTCTCTTCTTCTTTCTCTTGTGCGTCGCTATTTTCTTGAGCTTTCGTTTTCTACCACAGGGCACGACGATTCTCCTTGATTACGTTTGGTGCGAAATGAGTCTCTTTCACCGCGCAACAGCGGCAATAGTACACGGATAGGCAGGGATCGTCAATACACTTACAAGCGCTCTCGCTGGCGGTTTTTTGAGCCCGCCCTGCGAGAAGTAAGCCTGTCGATGACAATATTGACTTCGGCCACGAGAATGCCGGTGAAACGCTCTATGTTGTCGACGATAAACTCCTGCAATGCGTGGGCGTTGGAAGCCAGCTTGGTGCCAAAGGGGACCTCGAGCACTACGGTAATCCTATAGCCCTGGGTATCGTCCCGGATGGCCAGACGCTTGACCTTCACCGCCGGGTCGTACTCATCCACGCAGTGGACCACCATCTGGGACAGGGCTGCCTCGGAGATGGCCACCCTTCCTCGTTTTGTATACTCAGGTCGCACCACCGCTTTTTCGTATATCTTGGGCAAGGAAACACCGGTACCAAAACTCCGGCGCAGAAATACTCTCACGCTGTCGTAAAAAATCGAAGGGTAATTCCGGCGGATCTCCAGGGCGGGAACAGGGATGACATGTTTGCCCTCCACCTGCCTGGACTGCATCGCCTTCTCTATCTCGGCCTTTGTGGCGATATCTTCAATTTTTATGGTTTTATTGGGCTGGGGAATCTGCAGGCGTTCGCAGATACGCTGAACCATTTTTTCGCTGGTTCCGATTACCAGAATCTTCCTGAAGCGTTCATGCTGAAGCGCTCGTGCCACCTCGTCCCGGTGAGCCTTGTCGTGAAAAAGGGCGGTCTTGACCGCGCCGAGATAGAGAGCTTCCTTTTTTGCCGATTTTCCGGCGATGAGCTGGTCGCCACGGATCAGCAAGCCATCGTCAATGATCATCTCGATCCCGTACTTCTGGGCTACAAGCTTAGCCCTGAAGCTCTTCCCTGTTCCGGTAGAACCGACGAGAGCGTATACTCTGACTCCCCGGAAAAACCAGAAGAGAATCTTGAAAAATCGCAGCATGAGTAAGGGACACTATATAGGTACAGCAAGGTCTTCGTAAAGGGCGGCCCAGTCGATGCATAGATCAGCCCCTGCCCCTTGTCATATACTTGCCGCTAGAGGAGAAATCCATGTCGATGATCTACCACCCCGGTACTGGATTCAATATCGGCGATCCTGAAATACTTCCAGTCGATCCAGCGCGGCTTCCCTCCCCGGCAGAGTTGAAGGCCGAAGCCGAAAGCCTGATACTCTCAGCATCGGGCTGGAGAAAGGTTTTCGCCGATGCAGAGGCTCCTTACGCCCCCTGGGCTGGCCAGCCCAGTCTCGAGGACTCACTCTCCGAAACCGTTGCGGCACCCAAGCTCTTGCTCGCAGCACTCATGGCCGAGAGCTTTGCGGATCTCACTCTCCGGCGCGGCGCTGCTGGTAAGCAATCGGCTGTGCTTCTGGGCATCGATTCACGGCCCACGGGGCCGGCCTTGGCAGACGTGTTTGCCAGGGTACTGCTCGGCCAGGGTATCGAGGTGCGGTACTGTTTTATCGTGGCTGCTCCCGAGATCATGGCATACGCCGGCAAGGCGGCTGCCTTGCCGCTGGAGCATCCCGAGCGGGCCGAGGGTTTCGCCTACATTTCGGCCAGCCACAATCCGCCGGGCCATAACGGCGTCAAGTTCGGCCTGGGTAGCGGCGGAGTCCTGAGCGCCCAGGAAATCGCCCCCTTAATTACCCGGCTCAGGGCTTTCATCGCATCCGAAAACTCGGTCCTTCATGCGCTCGCGCTGATCAGGGCGGCGGACGAAAAAGCCCTAGCCCGCTGTTACGAGCGCTGCGGTGAATGGAAACGCCGCAGTCTGTCAGCCTATACCCTCTTCAGCCATGAGGTGATCACCGGCAAGGAGGATTTGAACGAGCAAGCGTCCATATTAGAAGGATTGGCAGAGAGCTGCCGGCAACGACCGCTAGGCCTAGTCGCCGAGTTGAACGGCTCGGCCCGCTCAGTTTCCATCGATAGGGATTTTTTCCAGGGGCTTTTCGTGCGGAGCGAGTTCCATAACGACAGCCCCAGGCAATTTACCCACCGTATTGTCCCGGAGGGCATAAGCCTCGATGGCTGCATGGAACTACTCCAGAAAGCCAGAGAAATAGATGCCAGTTACCAGCTCGGGTATGTCCCTGACTGCGACGGCGACCGGGGCAATCTCGTTTTCTACGATAAAACCGTGGACAAAGCCAGAATTCTCGAAGCCCAGGAAGTTTTTTCTCTCTCCTGCCTGGCCGAACTTGCAGGACTAGTCAACCCCTCGCAGAACGCCCCGGTCGCCGTCGTTGTCAACGACGCCACCAGCGCCAGGATCGAGCGGATCGCAGGGTATTTTGGCGCCAGGGTTTTCAGGGCCGAGACCGGCGAAGCCAATGTGGTCAACCTGGCCGAAAAGCTCCGTTCCGAAGGCTGGATTGTCCGCATCTTGGGTGAAGGCTCCAATGGAGGCACTATTACTCATCCATCCAAGGTCCGTGATCCCCTATCGACCCTAGGTGCCATGATCCGTCTGCTGCGGGGTCAAGACAGGAAAGGAAGCCCCGGACTTTTCCGGCGTTGGCTCGAAGCTTCGGGACAGGGCTCGGCGTACAGAGAAGACTTCGACCTGGCAGATGTTATAGCCACCCTCCCGGCCTGGATCAGCACCAGCGTTTTTGAGTCCCGGGCGGCCTTGAGCGTGCGGAGCGCTGATAAAGCGGCGCTCAAGGCCCGCTATGCCAGAATATTCAAGGCACAGTGGTCGCTCCGGAAAAACGAACTGCTCGAGCGCTACGGCATCCGGGCATGGAAAGCCATGGCAACCATCGGAAGCCGGGAATTCGAAGTGGGCGAAGACTTCGCGGCCTCAGCCTCAGGCGGACTCAGGATTCTCTTCCTCGACTCCCGCTCTGAGCCCAAGGCCTTCCTGTGGATGAGAGCTTCGGGCACCGAACCTGTGTTCCGCATCATGGCCGATATCGAAGCAGGCTCGCCCGAGGACGAGGAGTACTTCCTCTCCTGGCACAGGCAGATGGTGCGGTCGGCCGATGCCTCGGCTGTCTAGAAAGACAGCCGAGGCATCGGCCTCCACCTGCACGGTGCTTGTTCAAAAAATGCCCATCGTGTAGGATTGCGCTGAGACACTAAGGAGTCAGGATGGGTATTCGCGGAGAGCTTTTTTCCACTCGTTTCGCCTGCGATGGCAGGACATATTTTTTCAATGTCAAGCAGAACAGAAACGGCGACGTATTCTTGAGCATCGTGGAAAGCAAGCCTTCCGAAGGCGAAAGCTTCGACCGCCGCTCCATCGTCGTGTTCGGCGAGCACATGGAGGGCTTTCTCAAATCCTTTCAGTCAGCCTTGAAATACATCGATAAGACAGGAATAAAGCTCAGTCCCGAATCCCCGGTACCGGACAGATTCGAGGAACGCCCCCGGCGCGAAACTTCCCGGGACTACAGAGAGGCTTCGCCGCGGGATCGGGGCAAGGATGCCCCCCGGTTCGAACGATCCTCCGGGTATGGAGAAGCCTCGGCTCCCAAGGAAGGCCAGACCAAGCGCATTGTGGTACGCTCCGCCTCCGGAAAGCCCAGGAGGGAATCTTCAGACCGAGCGGGAACCCAGACTCGCCGGAGCGAAGCAGCTCCGCGCTACGACCAGGCCGAGCCCAAGCCGCTCAAGCGCATTGTCGTCAAACGGGCAAAAAAGGCCGATTCCGCCGACTGATAATACAGCGTTTTTCCTTATCTGCCCCACATCTCAGGAAACCGTAAAACCCGGTCTCTCCCAAAGCGAAGACCCGTATTTTTTTATTGCCTCCCGATGCTCCCGGGTGGGATACGCCTTGTGGCGGCAGAACCCGTATTCCGGCTGCACCGCATCCAGACGAAGCATCATGCTGTCCCTGGCCACCTTGGCAAGAATCGAAGCCGCCATGATCGATGGATGGAGGGCATCGCCCCCTACGAGCGCCACGCAAGGACGCCCTAAATCGGGAGCCCGGTTTCCGTCTGCCAAAACAGTCTCGGGTACAAGGCTGAGCGCCCTATAGGCTCGTTTCATGGCAAGAAGACTCGCATTCAGAATATTCAGATCCCCAATCTCCTCCCAGCTGGCCCAGGCCACAGACCAGTCCAGGGCTTTTTCGGTGATGATCAGGTAGGCTTTTTCCCGTTTCGACTGGCTTAAGGCTTTGGAATCATTCAAGACTTCCAAGGGAAAATTCTCGGGAAGAATCACCGCAGCAGCGCAGACAGGTCCTGCCAGCGGCCCCCTCCCGGCTTCGTCGATGCCGCAGATCGAAGCCAGGGAAAGTGCCGAGAGCGCCTGGATATTTTCTTTCCACAATACCGAATTCATGCCGACTCCGAAAATCTCAGCGTATGAGGTGGGTTGCCAGCGGAACCCTGCCTGAGGCCTTCAATCTTCCCGCCAGTACATCGAGACCGGCTTCGAGACAGACAGGCGCATAGTGGTAGACAGCGACAGCCGCCTTGCTCCAGGGGCTGTGGGCAGCATGAATTGGAGAAAGCACCGATACTATGGCAACCTCTACTCCTAGCTCGTGAGCCGTCGTCGCGAACTGCATGCCCGCCCTGTTCGCCACGCAGACAATGGCTCCCGCGCAGCCCGAAAGGGCTTTTTTAAAGGCTTCCAATTCTTCCGGCTTGGCGCTGCGCTCGGGTCTGTAGGAAAAGGAAAATCCCCGGGCATTCGGGTAGCGTTCCCTGCCTAGGGCAATAAATTCATCAAAAGGAGCCGCGATAAGCACCGCACCTTTAGGCGCAAAAGGAAGCTCCGCATTGCGGCCGATGATAGAGGCGCTCCTCCTGGCCAGGTCCTTGAAAAATACCTGAGCTTCCGCGTCGGGCAAGAGTCGCTCGGCCTCCGCCGGATCCGGGATCAGAGAATCTCTGCCCTTATCCCGAAGGTACACCAGCTTCAGCGTAAGTATTCGCCGCACCGATACCTCTATCCGCGTTCTCAGGCTTGCATCGTTCCGCAGGGCGCTCAGCAAACCCTTCCAGAGCGCTCCGTCCTCGGCGGGAGCCGAAGAAAGCAAAAGCATGTCGTTGCCAGCCCGTATCGCCTTCAGGCAGGTTTCCAGAATGCCGGCGCCGTCGAGGGCCCCCTCCATATAGAGGTCGTCGGTGATGACAAGTCCCCGGAAGCCCAGCTGCTCGCGTAAAAGATCTTCAATTATTTCGCGTGATAGGGAGGCTGGATCGTCGCCACTGATCAGGGGAAAGGCAATATGGCCGCTCATCACAGCGGGAATCCCGGCCCTGACCGCCTGCTCGAAGGGATAGAGCTCACGCTTCAGGAAGGTGCTCTTCTCGATCTCGATTCTGGGAAGGATGCCGTGGGAATCCAGCGCGGTTGCGCCGTGCCCAGGAAAATGCTTTACCGTCGGAATAACCCCAGCGGCCATCGAGCCCCTGGCCCAGGCTATCCCGAGCCGGGCAGTCAGGGCCGGATCGTCCGAAAAAGCCCGGGGCCCTATTATCGAGCTTTCGGGCACAGTGGCCAAATCCATCACCGGGGCGAAATTCATGCCTATTCCCAGGCTCCGAAGCTCCCGCCCCAGATAGAAGCCCGCAAGGTAGGCGTCCCTCGCGGAAGCGGTTGCGCCGATAGCCATGTTGCCCGGGGATTCCGAGCTTTTTCCTTTAACGTGCCGTATCCATCCGCCCTCCTGGTCGGTGGCCACCAAAAGAGGGATGGAAAGTTCCTGGCCCAGGGCAGCTTTCTGGAACTCAGCCACCGCCTCGGCGAGGACTGAGCTGTCCTCGGCATTCCTTCCGAACACCTTAATGCCCCCCAGCCCCCTTCGGGCTATCCAATCCAGGAGTTCCGCCGGCGCCTCGCTGCCGGGATAGCCCAGCATGAGAATCTGGGATAGCAACTCCTCCTCGTCCATGAGCGCGACGAGGGTCTGAGCCCGGGCCTCGGCCCAGCCCAGCTCTAGGCTGTACGGAATGCCGGGAGGCAAAGTCTTGTTCCAGAAAAGATCTGAGCCCCTGGCCGAAGAGTCCTGGCCCATGGCCAGCGCTGCGGCAAAGAGCATGAGAAGAGATGCGACAAACAGTCGCGGACGGAATCCGCCGGTCTCAGCGATAGGCCGCGCCCCTGATCTCATCGATGTACTGAGAGGCCGCGTGGGCGGCTACCGCTCCGTCGGAGCAGGCGGTCACGATCTGTCTGAAGGGCGAGACCCGCACGTCTCCGGCGGCGAAGAGCCCGGGGATGTTGGTGGCCATTCTGTCATCGGTGACGATCGAATTGGACTCGTCCTTCGCTGCATCCGGCACCAGGGACACGTTCGGGTCGGAGCCTATGAATACAAAGACGGCATCGAAGGCTTCCTCTTCGCTTTTACCGCTCTCCAAATTCTTGAGGACTACCGATTCGACCTTCTGCCCTCCCTTTATCTCAAGAGCGACGGTATTGAAGCGAACATCGATGCTGGAATTGGCGAGCACCCGCTCGGCCAGGGCTTTCTGCGCCCTGAAACGGTCCCGCCGGTGGATCATGACGATTTTATCCGACAGCTTGGCCAGGTACATCGCTTCGTCGCAGGCCGCATCGCCGCCGCCCACCACGAGGATCTTCTTGTCCTTGAAAAACGGCCCGTCACAGGTGGCACAGTAGGAAACCCCACGGCCGCTGAACGCCTCTTCTCCCGGTATGCCCAAATGACGGTGCTTAGCCCCCGTGGCCAGGATGACCGCCTCGGCCTTTACCAGGCCCTCGGATGTCGAGACCTGGAAAAAATTCTTTCCCTTCTCCATTTTTTCTACTGAAGCGGTGATAAATTCGGCTCCAAAACGCTCTGCCTGGGTTTTCATTATCTCAGCCAAGTCGAAACCGGCGACGGGTTCGAGAATGCCGGGATAATTCTCCAGCTGGTCTATGAGAAGCGCCTGGCCTCCGGGAGCCATCTCTTCAATTACCAGGGTCGAAAGGTTAGCCCTGGCTCCGTATTGGGCAGCGGCGAGACCCGCGGCCCCTCCTCCGATAATTACGAGCTCGTATTGTGGTTTCATACGTATACTATAAGGAAATTTCTTGGAAAGAGCTAGAAGTTCCTGACCCTAGGGGAAGCCTGAGGCTAAGACAAAAACCAGGGCCCTGGGAAGGTCGTACCTCTCCTCCCAAGCGCTGGGCCAGAGCCTGGGCTATTTCCATGCCCAGGCTCTGCATTTCCTGGAGCTGGGGGTCTGTCAGGGCTGAGCCGCAGCATACCACAAGTTCCTCTTCTTTATCGGAAAACCTGTAACTAAGGCGTATGCGGGCTTGCTGCTCCCCTGTGCCGGCTCGGCGGAAGAGTTCCGAAATCCACTGACTGGCTACGATACCCAGATAAGAAATCCGCTCGGCATCGAGAACCCTGTCCTGGGCATCGACCTCGATGGGCAGAAAACTTCCCAGCGAACCGTAGGATTCTGCGATAAGCTTGGAAAAGCGCTGAAAATACTCCAGCGAAGATACGCCGGCGCTGCTTTCGGTCTCGTAAAGCACTTCGTGCACAAGGGCAATGGACTTGATCTCGCTTATCAGCGCCTCGAACTTCAATGAAGAGTCATCAAAGCCGCCGTCCATCTCCCTTAGATGCGCAAGGCTGGCCACGACCTGCAGATTGTCCCTAACCCGCTGATGAGCTTCTTTGAGCAAGAGCTCCTTGATGGCCAAGTTCTCCTGGAGGCTTTTCTGGAAGAGCATCGCCGCCGTCGTGTCGTGAATCACCCCCATGGTTACGGGACCGGAAGCTTTGAACATGGTTTTCAATGCGGGGTCGTCCACCGGCTCTCCGTAGGCATTAACCGAAGCGTAGACAGTCTGCCCCGTCTGGCCATGAATGAGCCGAACCTTCAGCTCCCTGGTCATCCTGCCCCCGGAACGCCGCTCGTCGAAGAGTTTCGGAGCCACTGCTGGAGGGGCCTCCGCCTGACGGATTCGGGCCAAGACCTCGTTCCGTGAAACAGCCGATCTGTCATCCTTGTGAATGATTTCGGTAAAGTGCCTTCCCAGCAATTCCGAAGGCGTATAGCCGATATCCCGGACCGCCTCGTTCAAGAAAATAAAGGTCCCTGAGGAATCCAGCACATAGACTATCACCGGGAGGGCGGCTATGAGGGTGGTAAAGCCCGCGCCGGGAGTCTGGCTCCGATCGACGGTCCCCGACGGCAGTTCTTCGCCGGACGGCTGCCTGTGCTGCTCCATCTTGCCCATGACTGGATAGTAGGGATGGCTCCGCCCTTAGTCAAGGCGCGGCTCTCTGCCTCGACGGCGACAGTGCTGGGCGCGGAAAGGAAGTTTGTATATAGTATGACAATGCTTTTCAATTACCACACCCATAGCGAATACTGCGACGCCAAGGTCCCGGCCTCAACCCTCGCGGAGGAAGCCTTTAGAAAAGGCTACAGAATTCTCGGCTTTTCCTCCCATGCTCCCCTGCCCCTGGCATCTGGCTGGCTGATGTCCTGGGAAGAACTTCAGCCCTATGCCCAAACTGTCCGCGCCCTGGAGCGCACCTGGGCTGATAGGGGCATGAAAATATTTCTCGGACTGGAGATAGATTACATAAAAAACATTGTCAAGCCCGACGATCCCGTCTACCAGAGCATCAAGCCAGATTTTCGCCTGGGCTCGGTTCATTTTCTGCAGGGGCTCAGCGAGGACGAATTCACGGTGGACGAACCCGCCGACCTCTTCGAGCGCCACATGAACCAGACAGTAAGAGGCGATGCCTCGGTGATCTGGAAACAGTATTACGAAAATATGATGGGTCTGGTCGAGGCCGGCGGCTTCGACATACTCTGCCACTTCGACCTGGTCAAGAAAAACAATCGCGG
>JAEZSM010000235.1 GCA_023421875.1 Spirochaetota bacterium
CCAAGCCGGCTACAAGGTTGCGCGACAGCAACGACCGTACGAAGGAATTATCGGCGGCGAAGGGAGAAAAGGTAGTCGCGCTCTCACCGGGTTTGAGCTTGGAGGCGAGGTATTCGGCATAGATTCCACCTGCTCCGAAGCTTACTAAGGGGCCGAAGTCGGGGGCGAAGCGGTAGCCGAACAATATTTCATGGCCGAGTCTTGGTTCGAACTGAACGAATTCGTTGATAGTGTAGCCGTCCACCTTATAGGAGGAAAAGCGGCCTTCCATGTCTTTGAGCGTCTTGGTGACCGATTCGATGTTGTTAGGGATTATAGCGACGCCGCCCATCTCGGTCTTGTGAAGGATGTCGGGGCTGATTACCTTGACAACAAGCTTGTCGCCCCAATCTGTCAGCATGTAGCGTTGCGCGATTTTTGATGAATCCGTCGAGTTATAGGCTGCGTAAAATTCTTCGGACGACCTTACGAATAGCTTTTCGGGAACGGCGATGCCCATTGCCTCCAGCATCGCCATGCCTTCGGTTTCGGTCAACGCGTCGCGTTTTTGGGCGATCGCCGGGGCGATAATCCGCTTGAAAATCTCCGCCAGCCTGGTTTCGTCCGCGTCGAGGGAAAAATCAAGCGCCATACCTGCTCCTGCCTTCGTCGAAGGCCTTCAAGTTAGCCTGGATCACCGGCTCGCCCTTATCGGAAAAATAAGACTCGATTTCTTTTCGCAGCGATTCGATCTTGAGGGGCAATAGATCGGCTGCCGCGCCCAGAAGGCATACGTTGGCCGCTCTCGCGTTGCCTGCTTGTTTAGCCAAGGCCTCGGCATCGAGAATCCGATAGTTTGGGAGATTTTTTATCTCCGCCAATATTTCGGCCGTATCGGGATAGGAGGAAAAATTCCGTATAGGCGTTGAAGCACTGACAACAAAGCCCCGGGAAGCCGAAAGCCAAGGCAGATAACGCAGGGCCTCCAGCGGCTCGAAGGCGAGGATGAGGTCAGCCGCTCCCTTGGGGATGGTCGGGCTTTGAATTTCCTCATCGGCGATGCGCAGATGAGCGACCACCTCGCCGCCCCGCTGGGACATGCCGTGCACTTCGGATTGCTTTACCCAATAGCCAGAGGCCAGGGCCGCCCTGGCGATGAGAACCGAAACCGACAATCCGCCCTGGCCTCCAACGCCGGCCAGGATAATATTGTAGTTCATTGCCGCCTCGCTTTTTTTAGGTATTCAAGGCATTCTCGCTTTAAAATGATCACCGAAACCCCATCATAGGCCAATTCTTCCTTAATAGCCGCTACATTGGCATCCTGGGACTTCCGGTGAGCTTCCAGCTCCCTTATGTGACCGGCTTCGACGCCCAGTCCCTCGATGAGTGCTCGCATGCGCGATCCGGGCGAAATGGTCGGCTGGGCTCCCGTCATGCCTGTGGTGCTGTTGTCCAGGATCAGAAGGGTGAGCCTGCTGCGGTGAGCCACCGCGTCCAGGAGATTCGTCATGCCCGAATGGTAGAAGGTGGAATCGCCAATCACCGCCACCGCGTTTTTCTGCCCCACGCAGGAGGCTCCCCGGGCCATGCCGATAGAGGCTCCCATGTCGACGCAGGACTCCACGGCGTTATAGGGCGGCAAAGCAGCCAAGGTATAGCAGCCGATATCCGATGTCGTCAGGAATTCCGCCTCGTCCTTCAGGGCTTCTTTAAGGGCGTTGAAAGAATCGCCGTGGGGGCATCCTTGGCAGAATTGAGGCGGCCTCGATGGCAGCTCTATAGACGAGGCGGGTAGGGCTTCCAATCCGGCTAGGCCCAGTGCCAGGCGAACAGAATCGGCGGATAGTTCCCCCGAAAGGGGCAGATCGCCCGAAAGCCTGCCCAGCACGGGCAGAGGCGCGGCAAAGGTGCCGACGATCTCCCGTTCTACATAAGGATAGCCCTCTTCGATGACGAGAATCTTGCTCACATGGTCGGCCAGGCGATGGATTTTGTCCCGCCCCAAGGGATACCGATCGATATGTAGATGGGAAGGCCGCTTATCGCCGTGAAGGGCTGCCCAATCGTCCTCGTTTTCCAGATAATACCGCAGCCCTATGCCGCAGGTAATAATCCCTAAGGCCTTGTCCCGCAGTTCCAGGTGGGCGATTTCTTCGCCGTCGGCGCGGAAGCGTTCGTATTTTTTAAGAAGGAGCTTCCAGCGCGGCCTGGCGAAGCCCGGCATGAGGGTCCAGGCCGCGGGATCGGCGCATTTTTTTAACGCCCTGGGCGCCATGCCTTGGGAGACCTGTACCTGGGACCTGGCATGCGCGAGCCTGGTTGTGATGCGCAACAGTACGGGAATCTCGTGGATTTCCGAATAGGCGAAGGCGTTGCGGACCATATCGTAGGCTTCCTGCTGGTCCGAGGGCTCGAAGCAGGGAAGGTGGGCGAAGTCGGCCAGTACCCTGGAATCCTGTTCGTTCTGGCTGGAGTGCATGCCCGGATCGTCGGCGACGACAATTACAAGGCCGCCGTTTATCTTTACCAAGGCTGAGTTTATGAAGGGGTCCATGGCCACGTTGAGGCCGACATGCTTCATGGACACCATGGCTCTTCTGCCCACGAAGGAAACGCCCAGGGCGGATTCGTAGGCGGTCTTTTCGTTGCTGCACCACTGGGCGACGACAAGAGCCCCCTCTTCCTCGGATAGGGAGGCCTTGTATGTGTCCCAATTAGCTTGCAGGAACTCCATGATCTCCGTCGACGGGGTGCCGGGGTATGCGAAAGCGCCCGATACTCCAGAGTCGATGGCGCCGCGGGCGATGGCCTCGTCGCCGGATAAAACCATATCAGACATGCACTGTCTCCTTGTCGAGGTATTCAGCCGTCAGGGGAAAAGTGAGGGGCGATCCGAACAATCGTGCCTCCAGAAGCCTTCGCTGGAAAACCGGGATCTGCTGCCCGGACAGGATAATACTAAATCCTTGGAGAGATTCTGGCAAGTTGATTCGAGATGCTGCGAGGCTTGGAGACGGGATCAGTCGTTCCCCGGCTCGAGCTCTTCCGAAAAATCCATCTCCGGCAGACCGTCCTTAAGGATCCGCCGAATCGGGGTATCGCTCATCTGCACGCACATTTCAACAAAGGTGACTACCTCGGCATCGAATAGATGGGCGCCGGTGGCTTCTCTTCTTTCGTTGCCCAAGGTGGCATGCAGGTGAAAGCAGATCGCCTCGTTCTTGAGTATGAAGCCGCTGATGCCTAAGAGCTCCTGCGGTTCGGTAACGGTGGCTTTTTCGTAGAAGATATCTAGGTTTTTATAGTTTCCATAACCAACGACCACATTTTTAATCATTCCCACAGCCGTAAGCACTACTCCCGCCGATTTCATGAACGGAGACGCGGCGATAGCCTTCAAGTTCGCGGCAACCCTTTCTCCTTTTTCCATGACGACAAAAAGAAGGTTTCCATCGGATTTTATTTTCATATAAACGAGTATAGGCCCATTTGCCGGGAAGCGCCACTTGAATTTTCTGTCCGTCTTTAGGCTGGCAGAGCAGCCTCAATCACGTACAGCGGCAACGATCCTGGCCTTGCCGGCCCTTCGGGCTGAGACAATCGAAGAAAAAAGAATGGCAACGATAATGATCAGACCCCCAAAAACTGCGCCTTGACTCGGGACTTCGCCGAGAAACAGAAAAACCCAAACGGGATTGAGAATAGGCTCTATAACAGCGGTAAGGATGCTTTCCAGGGCAGTTATCCGCTTGATCGCGAAGGCGAATAAAATCGTCGAAATCGAGCCCTGCACAATGCCGCCAAGCACTACGGCCAGAATCGAGGTCAGGCTCAAGGTCGGCGGTGGCATGAAAAGCGCGACAACCAGGGAAATAAGAGCGATGAAAATGTTGCCTAAAAGCAGTGAATCGAAGGGCGAATCGGCCCGCTGCTTGCGCAGCA
>JAEZSM010000028.1 GCA_023421875.1 Spirochaetota bacterium
TCGCTGCGGTACGGAACCGCCGCCCAGAAAACGACGCAGGATGAATTTCTCTGTTGTCCCATCAGCGCTTCGTCCAGGGCCTTAGAATCGTCACCCTCCCGCTCGAGCACCAGGGCATGCTCTAGTGGGAGATAGCGATAAAGCCCAGGTTTGAGCCCTTCGATTCTTCTGGCGAAAACGTAGACATCCAGCGGGTGCCTGGCGCCGCCCGAGGGGGTTGTCCTGAAAGAATATTTTCCCCTGTTCTCCCGTACGCCCTCGCAGGACCAGAGCAGATAGGAAAGGGTGGTCAGCGGAAGGTTTTCTGTCTTGAAGGCCCGTCTCGAGCGACGGGTTAGCAGCAGCCGGTGCAGGACCGCCGGGGCCGAAGCCGGGTTTTTTTCGATATCATAAGCCTTGTCCACCACCGGCAGGCTGACGACGCTGTCGTCAGGCTGGGGCGGCTCCTGCTGGGGCGGGGGAGGCAGGCCTCGGGACTGGTCGGAGGTTGTCTCCTTTACCAGATCCCAATTGGACTTTAAAAAATGTCTTCCTTGCAGAAATCGCTCGTCCATTTTATTTTCCTTTAGGCATATGCGCTTCGACATAGCGCACGACATCGGCGATCAGGGCGTTGCATACTTTGTCGCTCAATCCCTTGGCCTTCATCGCCAGGCGATCTTCGGGGTTCCAGAGATCGGCACCCTCCAGGAGAACCCTGCACTGGGAGGAACCGTGGGAGCTTTCCATGGCGGAAAAGAGCTTGCATACTTCCTCATAGGTCTTCATCTTGGCGTCTTGGTCGGCGCCGTTTTCGCTGCCGTAAATCATGGACAGGGCGAGCACTCCGCCGCTAATCGCGCCGCAGCTGTAGCCAAGCCTTCCCATCCCACCCCCCAGGCCGCCAGAAAGGCGGTGGGCTATACCCTCGTCCAGCCCCAGGTCGGACGCAAAAGCGGTAAACACCGCCTGTGAGCAGGATGAACCACTCTTGTGGATCGTAAGAGCCTTTTCCACTCTGTCCATATCAAAAACCTCCAGAAAGCTTGCGTAACTGCGGCGATGCGTTCTAAACTCCGACGCCGGCGCCCGTCTATCATAAAGGATGAAAAGCATCGGGCAAAGGGCTATGTACCTACTTCTGTGCGTTCGCTAGCGATAACTTCTAGCCGCGACAACAGCCTTTTCCCAGCCCGAGACCAGCTCCCCCCGGCGATCCGGCCCCATGGAAGGCTTGAATTCCCGCTTCTTTCTCCAATTCTTTTTAACCTCGTCCAGGCTCGACCAGTATCCTGTGGCGAGACCGGCCAGGTACGCCGCTCCCAGGGCCGTGGTCTCGGCTACTTCGGGCAGCACCACCGAGCGTCCGCTGATATCGGCCTGGAACTGCATGAGAAAGGAGTTGGCCGAAGCCCCCCCGTCGGCCTTGATGCTTGTCAGCGCCCGGCCCGAATCTTTTTCCATGGCATCCAAAAGGTCCCTGGATTCGTAGGCGATGGCTTCCAGGGCTGAGCGCACAAAATGCGCCTTGGTGGTACCCCGGGTAATGCCCACAATCGTGCCCCGGACATCCGAATCCCAATACGGCGCTCCAAGTCCGACAAAGGCCGGCACGAGGTAGACGCCGCCGGTGTCGGGAACCGAACGGGCAAGTGCTTCACTCTCGGCAGACTCGGTGAGCAAACCCAGCTGGTCCCTGAGCCACTGGATCACAGCCCCTGCTATGAAAACAGAGCCTTCCAGGGCGTAGGTATAGCCCTTGCCCAGGTCCCAGGCTACGGTCGCCAGAAGGTTGTGCTCCGAAGTGACTGGAAATGGTCCGGTATTCATCAGAGTGAAGCAGCCCGTGCCGTAGGTGTTCTTCGCTTCCCCGGGGCTGAAACAGGCATGACCGAACAAAGCGGCCTGCTGGTCCCCGGCGACGCCCGTAACCGGTATGGCATGGCCGAAAAGTTCGGGCAGTGTTTGGCCGAAAAGCCCCGAGCTGGGCAAAACCTCGGGCAGGACAGCTCTGGGCACTCCCATCACTGTAAGCAGCTCCTCATCCCAGTTTCTTTTGTGAATATCGAAGAGCAGGGTCCGGCTGGCGTTGGTCGGATCGGTGGCATGGCGCCCGGTAAGCTTATAGATAAGCCAGGAATCGACGGTGCCGAAGAGAAGCTCGCCCCGCTCAGCCCTGCGCCGCAGATCCGGCCGCTCCCGGAACAGCCAGCTCAGCTTTGTGCCGGAAAAATATGGATCCAGCACGAGCCCGGTTTTTTCCCGGATGGTTTTTTCCAGTCCGGCGGAGCGAAGTTCCTCGCAGATGCCCGCTGACCTGCGGCATTGCCAAACTATGGCGTTGTAGACAGGCCGGCCAGAGTCCTTTTCCCAGAGCAGACTGGTCTCGCGCTGATTGGTTATGCCTATGGCGAGTATCTGCTCGCTCTCGATCTGGGCAGCGGCGATTGCTCCCCTGGCTGCGGCCAGTTGGGTAGCCCAGATCTCCAGAGGATCGTGCTCCACCCAGCCGGGTTGGGGGAATATCTGCTTGAAGGGTATCTGTTTTACGCCGATGATGATACCGTCTTGATTGAAGAGAATCGCCCTCGATGAGGTGGTGCCCTGGTCCAGGGCAAGGATATACTGTTCTTTGGCTGACATGGAGCCAGTATACCCGGAAATCGACGAAGGCGGAACGCGGAAAAGTACGTGAATCCGCGGGGGAGGACTATGGAGCGTAACGAGTACGTGGCGTTGGTAAGCGCTTTCGAGCATGCCTACGACAAGCTGATCGCAAAAGCGAACGCATTGAGTCCCGAAGAATTGCGCTTTGTCCCCACCGTCAAGGACGCCTGGTCCAGCAATGACCACTTGGTCCACCTGCTGGACGCCGACTGCAATCTCGTAATGCGTCTTCGCGGTGCGGTGGCTGAGCCCGGTAAGCCCATTCCTGCCTGGGATCCCGAAGCTTGGAGACTGAAAAACAACTATTCGCTGACCGACGGCCTTTTCTGCCTGGACCTAGCCGTTGCCTTGCGCAAAGTAATCGCCGAATCGCTTAAAACCCTGGACGAAGAAGTCCGAGTAAAAGCCTGGATACTCCACCCTGAGCGGGGCGAGCTCAGTCTCGAAGCGGTACTCAAAATCTATGCCGGCCATCCCGACTTCCACTTGAAATATCTAGAGCGCAACAGTGAAGCCTTTGCCCAAGCCCAGGCCGAGGCTAAAGCCGAGGCGAAAGGAAGGCAGGAGTGAACATTTTCGAACTGCTTTCTGCAAAGGAAATCGATACCCAGATTGCGCTTACCCGTCTGCTCATGGCCCTCGTCGCCGGCGGACTGATAGGAGCGGAGCGGGAAATGCGCCGACAAGTAGCCGGCCTGCGCACCCATATTCTTATAAGCCTCGGATCCTGCCTTCTCATGATGCTCTCCATCTGGATGCCCCAGACTATAGCCCTGGATAAGGGCGACCCGGGCCGAATCGCCGCCCAGGTGGTGTCGGGAATCGGCTTTCTTGGAGCCGGGGCATTTATCAAGATAGGCAACAATGTAAAGGGCATGACCACCGCCGCTAGTCTCTGGGTGGTCGCGGCCATTGGACTCACCATTGGCGCCGGCATGTGGCGATCGAGCCTCATCGCTCTGGGACTGGTACTCTTCGCCCTAGCCCTTCTGGAGCCCCTGGAGCGCCGAATATTCCCAGCCGAGCGATTCAAGTACGTGAGCATCTGGTTCGCGGAATCTTCCATGGATAGAAAAATGGTCTATAAGGTGCTCTGTGACCATGGCATCAAGATTCAGTCTGTGGATGCCAGCATGGATATAGGCAAGGGCTCGACCAAGCTCACCTACCTGGCAAAGATACCCATAGCCCTCAATATTGAAAGCCTTTTTAAGGAGCTACGAAAAATCGGTGATGTTGAAAAGGTCAAGATCGAGGAGAATCTTTAGCTGGAAGGCGGCGGGCCCGAGGGCAGCAAGGTCCCCTTTAGACTCCGCCCGGCTTTTACAACAAGCTTCGAGGAACTGAAAAAAACTCATATACGCAAGTATTTTCTCACTTCGGTTAATGAAGCGAAAATTTTCGTGGCCATAGCCCTTGCCTTTCTGTCCGGCTCTATCACATCCGGCACCATGAGTATCGGAGCCCCCGCTGCATGGGCCGCCGCGACTCCCGCCAGGGAGTCTTCCAGCACAAGACAGGCTGCGGGCTCAACCCCCAGGCGCGTAATGGCCTTTAAATAAATCTCAGGATCGGGCTTGGGTTTTTCGACCTCGTCGCCGCAGATAAGAAAGTCGAATCGTTCCAGGATACCCGCTTTTTTCATTAGAGGGAGTACCCTTGGCCTTGTGGTGGAGGTAGCCACGGCTAGGGGTACAGCAGCGCGAGCCAGGCCGTCCAGGAGTTCGATAAGCCCTGGCTTGAGGGGAACTGGATTTTCCAGGTAATACTCGGCTTCCAGCGAAAGGCGCCGAGCTCGAACCTCGTCATAGGGGAAGCTCGATCCCAGCGAGCCGACAAGAAGACGCCTTCCCTCGGCGGACGAGTGTCCTACGAGACCTAGCAGCAGGTGGTCGGGGATGTCCCAGCCTTCTGCCCGGCCCGCGGAGCGCCAGAGCTCGATGGCCACCCGCTCGCTGTCGAACATGAGCCCGTCCATATCAAAAGCGACCGCCCGGATCGCCAAACCCTCGACTTCTATCATGCTATCTACTCCCGTTGCAGAACGCTGCAATAATGCGATGGAAGGGGCAATAAGAAAAAGACCCCAAGCGGTACAGGAAGAGGTTCCGTCGCCACAGGGGATACCGGGATGCGGCCAGGCGAAGGTCGGCCCCACGTACGGCCTTCGCCTGGCCGCGTCAGTCGCACAGCCTTAGCCGGCTGCTTCCGTTGACTTTTTCGGGCCCGCTCTGTATAGTCACAACCTGTGTCGCCGGGCTTTCGGGCCCCTAAAGCGACGCCCCGGCACTCGGGCCCTTAGCTCAGTTGGTTAGAGCTGCGGACTCATAATCCGTAGGTCGCTGGTTCAAGTCCAGCAGGGCCCATAATCCTTTCGTATCGATCACAAGCATAAAATTGTTTTTCACTTCCTACATTTACCCTGGGGTCTGCTATACTGAAAATGATAGGCTATACGAATATGGAGAAGTGGAAAAAGGAATGAGACTTTCTTCAGTACTGCGCTGCTTGCTGTTCTTTGTCATGCTGGGATCCGCCGCGGCGGTTTTTGCGCACCCGCACATGAGCCTGGAGGCGAGCTGCGAGTTTGTATGGAAGGGCGAAACCCTGTCTGGAGTCTATGTGGACTGGGCCTTCGATCTCTATTTCAGCGCCGACATTATCCGCGGCTTCGATTCTAACGGCGACGGGGTCTTTGACCAGGCAGAAACAAAGGCGGTCTACGACAACGCCTTCCAAAACCTACGGCACTATTACTTTTTTACCTTTATTCGTCAGGGCACGATGAGAACGAATCCTAAATCCGTGGATGATTTTTCGGTTTTCCAAAAGGTAGGCACCCTGCACTACCGGTTTTTCATCGATCTTTCGGCATATAAGGGTGAGATAAGCCTCGCGCTCTACGATTACACCTATTTTTGCGCCATAGACTACGCGAAAGAGCAGGCGGTCAGGTTAGAATTTGATAAAAAGCAGGTGCAACCCTCCGCCGAAATCGTGGAGAACAAAAAATACCCAGTCTATTACAATCCCACGGGCGCGATAGACGACAATACCGTGTATTACACGTGGAAAAAGGGATTGCTAACCTTTTATCCTAAAGAAATTGTAGTGAGCTATGGCGCCACAGGGCATTAAAAACCCCTTGAGGTTTTGGATCGCTCTGGCTGTCTTGCTTGTCGTCGCGGCTAACAACGGGTAGGGCGCATGGGCGAATCCATTTTTAGGCAGCCCTTCTTCCGGTGCAGTGACTCCCGTGCAATCCGGGGGTCCCGCGCCGGCCCCGATTCTCCAGGGTCAATTGGAGCTGAGAGCGCGATTGGCCGAGTATTTTTCGTTATGGGAGAAGGGGGCTTCGACATCCCTTTTCTTTATTATTATAGGGGTGGCCTTTCTGTACGGCGCCCTGCATGCCCTTGGGCCGGGGCATCGAAAAACGGTGGTGTTTGCCATCTATCTATCCCGCCCTTCGCCCTGGTGGGAGCCTATTGCCATGAGTCTGGGCTTAGCCGGGTTGCACGGGGGAAGCGCCGTCGCGCTCATTTTTATATTTCGCGGTGTGTCCGGAGCGATATCGGCCTCCACCGATGCGGTCGCAGCCTACATGGAAGGATTTGCCTACCTGTCGCTTATAGCGGTGGCGCTCTTTTTGCTTATCCGCGCGATCGCGGACTTGGCGAAAGGAAAATCGCAGCGGCAAAGCCAGCTCAGTCTAGGGGCTCTCATGCTCACGGGTGTTTACCCCTGTCCGGGGGCTATTCTCGTTCTTGTCCTCTCCCTTAGCCTGGACATACTGAGCCTGGGCATTGCCGCGGCGCTTGCCATGTCCATCGGCATGGCCCTTCCCATCGCGCTCTTCGCCTATCTAGGCTGGTTGGGCAGGGAAGGGCTTTTACATAGGCTCAAGGACAATGAGCAGAGAATCAGAAAATCCGGCGCGATCGTGGAGATTATCGGTTTTTCGATCCTTCTGCTTTTCTCCGCCTACATCGCCCTGCCCTTCATAAACGGTCTCACCGGGCTGAGAATATAGGGCGCCAATACTGCATCGAGAAGTGAACTCTTTGTTGAATCCCCTCAAGCTGAAAAAATATTTGGTGTAGATACAAGAGCCTTAGCCTGCATTTTTCAACAATTCCGTGATAAGGCCGCGCGCATTGGCCGCATGACTGAGGCTGCTTTGAATGACGATGACGAGGCACTCGGCGAAAATTTATAGCTCAAAGAAGGGGAATACCTTAATAGAGCAGCCGTCCTCCTCTTTTACGATTCGCCAGACAGGTTTATCAATGGTGCCTGCATTAAGATAGGGTTCTTCGTCACCGATGACGACCTACGGTATCAGGACGAAATTCACGGTGCTCTATTCGAACAGGTGGAAAAGGCTCTCGACCTTCTCAGAACGAAATACATGAAGGCCTACATCCGCTACGAAGGTATCCAGCGCGTGGAAGAATTCCTCTTCCCCGAACTAGCCCTACGCGAGGCTCTTTTAAACGCAGTGATTCATAAGGACTATGCGAGCGGCATTCCTATCCAGATAAGCGTCTACGAGGACAAGATCATGATCTGGAATTCCGGCGTATTACCCCAGAATTGGAACGTCGATCGCCTACTGGGGAAGCATCCGTCTATTCCCTACAATCCCTTACTTGCCAATGCCTTCTTCCGTACGGGCTATATCGAATCCTAGGGCCGCGGCATCGAGAAGATCTTCCGCGAGTGCGCGGGATACGGTGTGCCGCCGCCATGCTTCGACTTTGACGCAAACGGTCCGATGCTGACCATAGGCGCGGATCCCAAACGTGCAAAAGCAATCATCGGTGATAGCATCGGAGAAAACTAGGGAGAAACTGCTGCGGTTCGTGAAGGAATATCCGTAGCTGTCGTCGGCGGAGCTTGCCATTCTTCTCGGCATAAGCCCTAAAGGTGTTGATTTGATGACCCATTACCTGCCTAAGTGGCCAGAACTCAAAGAGCAACTTAATTTGGCTCCACTGACCGACGGGCCTCGGGAACTGTAATCAGTACTAAAACCTCAGGCGATGGCCGCGGCAACGATGCGCGCCGCGGCGGCGATGTCCTCGGGGCGGCTGAACTCGGCGGGGTTGTGGCTTATGCCGTCCTTGCTGGCCACGAAAAGCATGGCAGTGGGCAGATAGGGGGCGAGGATGGCGCTGTCGTGCAGGGCTCCGCTGGAAGCGTCGGGCAGGGGTATGCCCAGGCTGGCGCCGGCTTGGCGAAGGCGATCGCAGAGGCTTGGATCGAATGGCAGGGCTGGGAGGTTTTCGAAGCAGTTGATGTGTGTTTCCAGGCCTCGTTTTTGCCCGATGGATGAGAGGAGGCTGCGGATAGAACTGTCGCCGGAGGCGAGAATATCGTTGGAGGGCGAACGGAAATCCAGCATGAAATCGGCCTTTCCTGGAATGACATTCACCGCGTTGGGGGCGACAGTCAGGGCTCCGGTTGTTACGGCCGAGCTGGGATGAAGGGCATCGAATTTTTTTCCCAGAGCCTCTAAGCCGAGTACGAATTCGGCGGCGCCCGCCAAGGCGTCGCGGCGGTCCGACATGGCGGTGGAGCCAGCGTGGTTCGCGACGCCCTGGAATTGACCCGAGTACTGTCGTCTGCCGTTTACTGTGGTCACCACGGCGACTGAGAGGCCTTTTTTCCACAAGCCTATGCCCTGCTCCACATGGACTTCGATCAAGCCTTTGTAGCGGTCGAGGGGAAAGCCGAAGCTTCCCGGGCGGATCTTGTCCAGCGCGACGCCGAAGGCCTTGCCGGCGCTGGCGAAATCGGTGCCGGCGAGATTCTTCAAGGTTTTAATCTGTTCAGCGGGCAGGGTGCCCGCCCAGGCTCGGCTGCCGAGCATGGCGATGCCGAAGGTGGTGCCTTCTTCCTCGGCGAATACCACCAATTCCAGTGCGGCGCCGGGCAGGGTTCTCAGCAGTTCGAGGGCGACGACAACGCCCACCACCCCGTCGAATTTTCCGCCCGAGGGGACAGTATCGATATGGGAGCCGCAGAGCCAGGCGGGCTCGTCCCAGGAAATCCCCGCCGAGCGCGCATGGAGGTTGCCGGTGGGATCCATTTTAATCGAGCAGCCTAGCTTTCGGACTTCCTCTATGATGTATTCGCGGGCCGCCGCCCAGGAGGGGGAAAAGGTGGGGCGGTTATATCCGGCGCTGGGGTCGGATTCGTTCCATTCGGCTATGGTCTCGATGTCGTTCATGAGTCTTTTTTCGGAAATTTCAAAGTTCTGCATGGAAAGAGAGTATACAGCCGACTTAGGGAGAAGGCGAGAAGCTGCGCGCTGCCACGAGGTGGAGGGTGGGGCCGCTTGAAGGCGATGCGGCGCGCTCCGGCCGGACTTTTGCATAAATATGCTTGTTGACATTGCTTTTCCGTTGGAGCTATTGTCAGGTATAATAAAAGACCTGAATAGCTCTGAAAAAGCATGGCGGGGATTCTCCCCAAAAACGGTTTCCAATTCATATTCTGCATTTATATGCAGCAGGAGGTGTCGGATGATTCGTCGCGGCGGTGCAAGTTTTCGTCTAGTATTCATGGTGACTGCCCTGGCAGTTCTATTTGGGGCTACTGCGAGCCTCTTTGCGCAGGCAGGGAGTGAAAAAGACCCCCTGGTCGTCATTCAGTCCGCCGAGCCGACGGGTCTGGATCCTGTAACCAACCGAACTGTTCCGGCCTACAACGTAACGCTCCACATCTTCGATTCCCTTCTGCTGAAGACTCCCGACGGACAGACGGTACCGGCCCTGGCCGAGAGCTATGTGAAAGAAAGCGATACCTCCTGGCTGTTCAAACTCAGGTCCGGTGTCACCTTCCACAATGGGGAAGCCCTGACAGCTGACGCGGTCAAATACACCATCGACGAGATTTTCAATCCCGCGAATAAATCCACCAGGGCCAACGATCTCAATTGGATCGACAAGGTAACGGTCGTTGACAAGCTTACCGTGCGCATCACTGGCAAGAAGCCTTTCCCTCTAGCTGACCACTACTTCTCTGAACTCCAGATCGTGCCTCCCCTCTACAGGGAAAAAGTGGGAGCCCAGAAGTTTAACGAAGAGCCCGTCGGCACCGGTCCCTATCAGTTCGTTCGCTGGGACAGGGGCAACAGGATCGTGCTCAAGCGAAACGATAACTACTGGAAGGCCCCGGCTTCCGCCCAGTTCGTAGAGTTTCAGACTGTAAGCTCGGCGGCCAGCAGGGTCGCCACCCTATTGGGCGGCAAGGCCGACCTCATCGTCGATCCTCCCGTCACCGCGAAAAGCCAGATCGACGCCAATCCCAAGACCACGTTCGCCTCTGTGACCGGAACCCGCGTCCTCTTTGTCGGATTGGACGTCGTTCAGGATTCACCTCTCAAGGATGTGAGGGTCAGGCAGGCGCTCAACTACGCGGTGGACAAGAAGACGATCACCAGCAGGTTGATCGGCCTGGCCAGCGAAGAAACCACAACCCTGCTCACTTCCAGCGACTTCGGCTTTACTCCTGAGGTTAAACCCTATCCCTACGATCCCAAGAAAGCCCGTCAGCTTCTGGCGGATGCCGGGTATCCGAACGGATTCAGCATCAAGCTGGACGCGACCACCGGACGTTATATCAACGACAGCGCCGTGGTGCAGGCTATCGCGGGCTATCTGGGCGAGGTAGGGGTAAAGGTAGAACTGAATATCCTCGAATTCGGAGCCTTCAACGGCGCACTCTTCTCCCATAAAACATCGCCCATGTACTTCGTCGGCTGGGGCAATCCGGTGTTCGACGCCTCATACGTCTTCAATTTCATCACCAAGACGGGCAGCCTCTTGAGGACCATCGAGGATCCGGCCATCGACAAGCTGCTCAACGGAGCGAACGAAACAACGGACAAGGCCCTGCGCAAGAGTCTCTACGCCCAGGCGGGAGCCCTGATAAACGAATCCGCCCCGGCGATCTTCCTGTACAAGCAGCCTGTACTCTACGGACTTTCGAGCCGTATGGACTGGAAGCCGCGATCCGACGAATTCCTCTATATTTACGATGCCAAACTGCGCTAAGAGCGCTGGATACAGCATAGGAATGTACCGAGGTTTTTTCCCCGACGACGGGGAACGTTATGCGGCAGGTCGGGCGGCTCTAGGCCTAGAGCTGCCCGACCTGATCCTCCGTGGAGGCAGGTATCTTAATGTCTTCACGGGGGAGCTGCTCTCAGGCGACATTTGGATCAAGGGTCGCCTTATCGCCAGGATCACTCAGGAGCCCTGCGCCTTCGAGACGAGGGTGATCGATGTCTCAGGCAAGTTCCTCAGCCCCGGATTTGTCGAAGGGCACATCCATGTGGAAAGCTCACTGGCTGACCCTGTGCACTTTGCCGAGGCTGCGCTCCGCTGCGGGGTAACCTCGATATTCACCGACTTTCACGAGGTCGGGGCGATAGCGGGCAAGCCGGGTCTTCAAGAAATGGTCGAGGCGATGCGCGGCACGGACCTGAAGGTTCTCTTTATGACTCCGATGGAGCTTCCCTTCCTGCCGGAGATCCAGCACACGTTGAGTACCCTTTCCCAGGCCGAAGCTCTTAGCCTTCTACAGGAATCCGACACTGTGGGGCTTGCGGAGGTCAACGGCCAGGAGATCGTCAAATTCCTCACTTCGGGCAAAGCAGAAGATTTTTCTCTTCTCGGCCAAGCTGTAAAAAATCGACGAACGCCTGAAGGACATCTCTTCCATATCCGGGGCGCCCAGCTGGATGCCTGTCTTGCGGCAGGCCTGAGCTCGGACCATGAGCTGCGCAGGCAGGACGAGGTGGCGGAGAAAATCCGTAAGGGTGTTTTTGTGATGCTTCGCAACGGGACGATTGCCCGGGAGGTGGAAACCCTGATCGAGGTAGTGCCCCGGGAGGGTTTGCCTACGGCCCGGGTGGGGATGGTGACCGACGATATGCTGATCACCCATATGAAACCCGAAAGCTATATGCTGCGCAAGGTACGGCTGGCTATCGCGGCGGGCATATCGGTACCGGACGCGCTGCGCATGGTCTCCAGCAACGTGGCGGAGCACTACCGCGTCGGCGAAGTGATCGGAGCCCTGCGCCCCGGCGCCTACGCCGACATTATTGTCTTCGATTCACAGGAATCCCTGAACCTTGAAGGGGTTTTCGCCTCCGGCAAGCTAGTAAGCGGTTATGGGAGTTTCAGCCCCCACCCGGGAGCGCAGCCCGCCGGGCATGCCTATTCCCCGCGGCTGACTCAGACTATTCTCCGTGCCCCTATCGCCGAGGCCGATCTTCGCTGGCTGCCTCTCGGCAACAAGGCCGCCTCGGCGGTCATCAGGGCGATAGAACTGGAGGAGGCCACCCGCTTCACCCGCCTTACCGAGATCGAAGCTCCGGTCCGCGGCGGCGATGTGGATCTTTCCGCGTTAGACGAGAACCTTTTATATCTCATCTGCGCCAACAGGCAGCATGAAGAACTCATAGGAAAGGGCTTTTTACGCAACTATGGACTGCGGGAGGGCGCCCTGGCGGTAAGCCAGGCCCACGACCATCACAACATAATCGCCCTGGGCAGGCGGAAGTCCGACCTTATCCAGGCGGTCAATCGCGTGAT